>JAAENP010000343.1 GCA_024224155.1 bacterium | reverse complement strand
TGGTTCTGGGAGCGTCGCGGATAGGTGTGCCTGTGTCGACGACCCACGTATCTTGCGGGGCGATCTTCGGTATCGGGTTGGTCAACGGCAAGCTCGAATGGAGCACGATCGGCAAGATCGCGGCGACTTGGCTGACGACCCTGCCACTCGGGTTCGCGCTCGGCTTCGGGTTGTACCTGGCTTTGTCCTGACGGTCACCTGCCGATGTGTCAGCGGGCCGCAGGTGCCACCTCTTCGCGAGCCATCAGTAGATGGAGAGCCTCGCTCCGAGGTGCACGCGGCCGGCCCTCAGGTCTCGGGCTCTGGGTGTGCTCGGGAGGTGCGGAGTTCGGCCGACACGGAGGTCGACCGCTACACTTCCTCTTCCCTCTCAACCTCTCGGCTCGATAACTGAAGGAGCGCAGCGTGCGCCCCGAAGTGGACCTCTCTTTGTCCACGAAGGGGCGGCACCGGCGCGACACTCTCGACACAGAGTCATGCCCAGCAGAAGAACTCGGTCGACCTGCTTGTCGACCAGTGCCATTCTACGGCTCGCGATTGGGCTCTTGCGCAGGCGCCTCGTCTTGCCAGATCTCGCGCATGGTGGCGAGACTGCTCAAAACGCCCGAGGCTTCATAGGGCAGGAAGACCTTCGAGCCTTTGCCGTTCGCCATCGTCTCGAGCGCTTCCAGGTACTTGAGGGCGATCAGCTCGCGTGTCGGCTTGGCGGCGTGGATTGCCTGAAAGGTATGAGTGATCGCTTCGGCCTCGCCCTGCGCCACCGCTTTGCGGCGAAACTGCTCGGCTTCGGCCCTGCGCCTGACGGCTTCGGCCTGGCCCTCGGCTTCGAGAATGTCGGCCTCCTTGTGTCCCTCCGCTTCCAGGATCTGGGCCTGTTTCTGGCCCTCGGCTTCGAGAATTGCGGCGCGTCTGTTGCGCTCGGCCTTCATCTGACGATGCATGGCTTCGGTCACGTCGGTGGGCGGCTCGATGCGCTGGAGCTCGACCCGGGCGACTTTGACTCCCCACTTGTCGGTGGCCTGGTCGAGGATCTCTCGCAGCTTCGAGTTGATCACCTCGCGCGAGGTCAGGGACTCGTCCAGAGCCAGGTCGCCGACCAGGTTTCTCAAGTTGGTCTGGGCCAGCTTGGTGGCGGCGGCATAGAAGTTCGCGACGTTGTAGGTGACCTTCACCGGATCGGTGACCTCGTAGTAGACCACCGCGTCGACCTCGACCACCACGTTGTCCTTGGTGATGACGCTCTGAGGCGGAACGTCCACGACCTGCTCGCGCATGTCGACCTTGATCAGTCTTTCAATGAACGGCAGGACGATATTGAGGCCGCTCTCAGCGGTTCGCTGGTACTTGCCGAGGCGCTCGATGAGGCCTTTCTGGTAGGGCCGGACGATTCGGAATGGCATGATCGACGCACCTCCCTTGCTCGGTCCCATGTCCTTTTGAAGTTGGCGGAGCTGTTTTGGCGTTACGATTGGCATAAAGCGATTCTCTTCCTATCGGCGGGGGGACACAATACGTAATGCAACGATGACTGTATTCATGACGGTCGGTGCCAGGCCGTCCGTTGCATTACGTATTGTGTCCCCCTGTCTGCTAACGAAAGGCCAGCTCGATTAGAGTTCTCTGCTCGAGCTGATGGGCCTTGAACGAGCCGGTCGCCGGGCTGCCGCTGGCGGCTCGCTTGATCGTGCGCACGTGACGACCACGACTCACCTGCTCGATCCGCGGCACGACAAAGAAGAGCGCGCCCATGTTGGCGGGCTCTTCCTGGACCCAGAGAATCTCGCGCGCGTCGGGATGCCGGTCGAGCTCGGCTCCGACCTCGCGGTGCGGGAACGGATAGAGCTGCTCGATCGAGACGATGGCGACATCGTCGAGCTGGTTCCTGGCTCGCTCCGCCATGAGCTCGTGACGGATTTTGCCGGTGCAGAGGATGACGCGCCGGGCCGAGTCCACGGTCTTTTCGGTAAAGACGTTGGAGAACCGGTTCCGTGACAGAGCCTCGCGTGGCGACGCCGCAGCCGCGTGCCTGAGCATGCTCTTGGGGGTGAAAACGATCAGCGGCTTGCGCCACTTGCGTAGCGTCTGCCTGCGCAGAATGTGGAAATACTGGCAAGCGGTCGAAGGGTAGGCGATCTGAATGGCGTCCTCGGCGGCGAGCTGAAGAAAGCGCTCCATCTTTGCGCTCGAGTGCTCGGGGCCCTGTCCCTCGTAGCCATGCGGCAGGAGCACCACCAGGCCCGACAGCAGTCCCCACTTGTCCTCGCCGGCGGTTACGAATTGGTCAAAGATGATCTGGGCGCCGTTGGCGAAGTCGCCGAACTGTGCCTCCCAGGCCACCAACGCCTCCGGATAGTCGCGACTGAAGCCGTATTCATAGCCGAGTACGGCTGCCTCGGAGAGCACCGAGTTGTAGATCTCGAACCCGGCCTGGTGCTCCGAGATGTGGTCGAGAGGACAGTATTCGCCGCCACTCTCGACGTCGACCAGAACCGAGTGCCGATGGCTGAACGTTCCCCGGCGGGTGTCCTGGCCGCTGATGCGAACCGGACGGCCGCCGTCGAGAAGGGACGCGAGAGCCAGCGCCTCAGCCATGCCGAAGTCGACCGGGCGTTGGCCGGCGCCCATTTCGCGACGCTGCTCGAGCAGCTTCAGAAGCTTGGGGTGGACGCTGAATCCGTCGGGTACGGTGGTCAGCCGGCGGGTGTACTCCTCGATGGCTTCGGCAGGCAACCCGGTGTCGACTTCGTGCCTGTCGTTGTGCCCGCCGCCCTCGAACGCGTCCCAGTAGGACGGCAGCCGGCGCAAGACAGGAATCTCTTCCAGAGATTCCGCTATCTGCTTGGCTTGTCCGAACTCCTCGCGTACCGCGGCGACCAGGGTGTCGAGCTCGTCGGCAGCGGTTCCGATCCGCTCGGCGTAGGTCTTCCACAGCGGTGGTCGCGCCTTGACTCGGGCATAGATGTCAGGTTGGGTCATGGTCGGGTCGTCGATTTCGCTATGCCCGTGGCGCCGAAAGCCGATCAAGTCGACGACCACATCGCTGCCGAACTCGTATCGATAGGCCATCGCGATCCGCGCCACCCGCGCGACCGCGTCCGGGTCCTCGCCATTGACGTGAAAGACCGGAATCGGCAAGCGCTTGGCGATATCTGACGCGAACCGCGAAGAGTGAAGCGCCGCCGGCTCGGTGGTGAAGCCGATCAGGTTGTTGACCACGACATGGACCGTTCCGCCTACGGAGAATCCGTCGACCTCGGCGAGGTTGAGCGCTTCGGCGGCAATACCTTGCCCGGCGAACGCGGCGTCGCCGTGCATGATGATCGGAACGACCTTGACTCCGTCGCGGTCGTCGAGGCGCATCTGTTTGGCCCGGACCCTGCCCATTGCAACCGGAGCGACCGCCTCGAGGTGGCTGGGATTGGATACCAGGTGAATGCTCAGCTCGCGACCACCGCGGGCCTTGTAGAGGCCGGTGGCGCCGAGATGGTACTTGACGTCGCCGGCGCCCATGATGCTCCTCGGCGCTACGTCCTCGAATCCGGCCAGCAGCTTCGTGAGGGGAACGCCGACGACATGCGCCATGACATTGAGGCGCCCGCGATGGCTCATGGCCAGGACCGCCTTCGCCGCCTCGCGCTCGGCGGCGGTCTCGAGCATCTCGGCGAGCAGCGGCACGAGGGCCTCCAGCCCCTCGACCGAGAAGCGTTTGTTGCCGATGTAGCGGCTCTGAAGCGTTTCTTCGAACGTGGCGGCCCGGAGCAGCAGCTCCAGAGTTGCCTCGTTCGAAGCAGCCTCGTTTGCGGTTTCCATCGCGTCGGCGATCCACCGCCGCCTCTCCGGGTCCGGAATGTGACCGAACTCGACCGCCAGCGTGCCGCAGTAGGCTTCGCGAGCGCGTCGGGCGGTCTCCTGCTCGGAGTCCGAGGTCCAATCGTGAAGCTCGGGGTGTCGTTCCGGGACCAGCCGTTCGAGCCAGTCCAGATCCGCCTCCAGGTAGCCCCAGCGGCGGAAGGCCTCCAGTACCCGATCTACGTTCATGGCCGGCGGGGCGACCTACATCAGGCCCGGCTTGAATGTCGCGATCTGGTCCTTCATCCACTGCTCCTGCTCCGGAGTGAACTCTTCCACGCAGTCATCGTCACTGTAGTCCATGAAGTTTGTGACCGGGTCGAGGCCGGGTTCGGGGCAGGTATCGCGGGTCACAGGACAGCCCGAGGCGGGCATTTTCTCGCGGGGGGTGTCGGAGATCCGATCGTTCTTTGCCGAGCACTTGCCCTCGAACGTGTGGTAGAGGCCTAGGTAGTGCCCGGTCTCGTGCACCGCGGTGTCACCGAGATCGAAAGGCGTAGCCTTGCCACCCGGGAAGGTGGAGTGCAGCAGGACGATTCCGTGCATGAAGCTGTCTTCCGGATAGTCCGAAGGGAAGTACGCGTAGCCGAGAACGTCGTCCTTTGGGCGGCAGGTGTAGATGTTGAGCGTGGTAGTCGGGTCCAGGGCATAGCGTTTCTTGAACTTGGTTTCCACCTTTTCGCTGAGACACTTCTTGGCGAACTTGTTCTTCTTGCGCCGTGACACGCCATCGAGGGTGAAGCTGAAGCCGTGGGCCGTGAAGGACCGGTTGAGAACGTCCAGCTGTTCCGCGATCTGCTGGTCGGTGATGTTCCAGTCTCCGTTCTTCTTGCGCAGGATGTGGAAATGGACCGGTATCTCGAGGTCCTTCATGCGATGTCGGGTACCCGCTGCTCGAAGGTGCTCCGCTACGGCCGATCCGATGAACTGCCTCTCGAAGTCCGCAATCGGCCGAGTGGCGCAACGGACGCCGGCCTGGAGGTCTCCGGCCTCTCCCTGGAAGACGATGCCGGGCTCGAGGCCTTCGCGGTCGAAATCGTGGGTGATGCTCTGGAGCATTCTCGCGAGCGAGCTCTCTTCGGCGTCGGCCGGCGCCGGTTCGACTGCTGCGGATAGGACCATGAGCAAGACGGCGGTGGCCCCGAGCTTGCGGTTCATTCCCATCGGCGAAGTATAAAGGGACTGATGTCGGGTGAGCCGATAGAATCCGACGTCATGTCTTCGCGCAGCGCAGGTGCATCTTTTCAGGCTGGTGCGAAGGGCTTCTTACTGCTGTGGGTGATGCTTCTGAGCGCCTGCTCGGACGGCCGCACGCCGGTGGTGCTCTACTCGCCGCACGGTCGCGACCTTCTGGAGCTGGTCGAGCAGGCCTACGAGGCGACCAATCCCCAGGTCGACGTTCGCTGGCTCGATATGGGCTCACAGGAAGTCTACGATCGAGTGCGCTCGGAGCGAGCGAACCCTCAGGCCGACCTCTGGTTCGGCGGCCCCGACACGATCCTCTCGCGCGGTGCAACCGAGGGTCTTCTGGCCGCATATCGCCCGAGTTGGGCCGATCACTTGCCGCCGGAGAGTCGGCACTCCGGGGATCTCTACTTTGGACTCTATCGAGCCGTGCCGGTTCTGCTTTACAACTCGGCGGCCATTCCTGAGTCCGAGGCGCCGCGGGATTGGGAAGACCTTTTGGATCCGCGCTGGCGGCAGAAGGTCGTGATCCGGGATCCCCTCGCCAGTGGAACCATGCGTACCGCGTTTGGGCTGATTCTGGCGAGATCGGTCGCTGAGACCGGCTCGGAAGATGCAGGGCTCGATTGGCTGCGCCGGCTCGACGCCCAGACTTCGGACTATGTCCAGAACCCGGCGCTCCTGTTCGAGAAGATCGTCCGCCAAGAGGGCCTGGTCACGATCTGGGAGCTCACCGACGCGCTTCTGCTGGGTGAGCGCGATGCTCCGGTGAGCTACAAGTTTCCGACCAGCGGAACGCCCGTGATCGACGACGCGATCGGGCTTGTCGCAGGAGCTCCTCACGCCGAAGCGGCCCAGGACTTCATCGACTGGATCGGCAGTGAGGAGGCTCTGGGCCTGGTGGCGCGCGAGGTCTTTCGGCTGCCGGCGCGTGATGATCTCCCGCCCGGCTCGCTGCCCGAATGGGCGGAGCTGGCGCTCGCCGAGATCCGGCCGGCGCAGATTGACTGGGATCTGCTGGGGGAGCGAGGGCAGGAGTGGATGAGAAGGTGGGACCGCGAGGTCCGGTCCAAAGGATAGACCGCGGCTTCGGAAATGACTGAATCTCCGGCGTTACGCTCTCTCGGGCGTCCTCGACGTACTTCGAAGTACGCCTGCGGAGCCCTCGGTCGCGTGCCTGGGGTCTTCAGCCATTTGCGAAACCCCTTGTCGAGCCTCGTGTCGATGGCATGGCAGAGGCTTGTGTGATGGCGTTTCTGGAGCTCCAGGGCATCGCGAAGAGCTTCGGCGAGACGGTCGTCCTGCGGGAGATCTCGCTCGAGGTCGAGGAAGGCGAGACGCTGGTTCTGCTCGGGCCGAGCGGCAGTGGCAAGACGACGTTGCTGCGTTTGATTGCCGGCTTCGAGACTGTCGATCGGGGCGAGGTTCTGGTGGCAGGAAAGTCGGTCGGCGCGTTGCCCGCGGCCGAGCGGAACTTCGGGCTGGTGTTCCAGCATTACGCTCTCTTTCCTCATCTGAGCGTGGGCGAGAACGTGTCGTTCGGCCTCGAGTCCCGGGGCCGGTCGAAAGGCGACATCCGAGGTGCGGTCGAGCGGGCTCTGGAACAGGTCGATCTGGCGGGTTTCGCCGATCGCAGAATCGACGCCATCTCGGGCGGCCAGCAGCAGCGGGTGGCGCTCGCGCGCGCGCTCGCGCCAGAGCCACGCTTGCTCCTGCTCGATGAGCCGCTCTCGAATCTCGATCCGGAGCTGCGTGAGCGGACGCGCCAGGAGCTGGCGGGGACCCTCGAGCACATCGGCATCACGGCCGTTTGGGTGACTCACGAACAAGAGGAGGCCTTCGACGTAGGTACCAAGGTGGCAGTTCTCAACCACGGCAGGCTCGAGCAGATCGGAAGCCCTGAAGAGCTCTATCGCCGGCCGGCAACGCCCTTCGTTGCGGGCTTTGTCGGCCGGGCCTCGGTACTACGAGGCCGGCTCGTTGCAGATGCCCTGGTGGAGCTCGACGCCTCCCACGATTCGTCGCTCAGGTTCCCGGTCGCCGTGGACGAGGACGCGGCGGCAATAGGCCGTCGAGTCGAGGTCTACGTTCGGCCCGAGGCCTGGGAACAGGCAGGCCGGGAGGATTCGGGCGTACTTGACGGAGAGGTGACGGAGCGGCGTTTTGCCGGACGCGAGAATCTCGTGCGGGTCAAGCTCGATCAAGGCTCCGAGATCGAGTTTGCCACCGAAGGCGACCTCGCCCCGGGCGATCGGCTGGGGCTTCGCTTGCGGTCCGGCTCCATCGTGCCCACGGCCTTTCCGGTCGAGCGAGACCCAGAGTGAACCTTTCTTCGCAGTCGCGAAAGGCCGTGCCTCGGCTGGGGGGCTTGGCCTTGGCAACGGTGCTCGTCTGGATCGTCGGTTATCCACTCATCTTGACGCTCTTCGAGGCCCTGGGCATTCCGAGGGCGCCGACGCTCGGTCACTTTCAGGCCTTCGCCGAGCGTGCCGACGAGTGGCTGGCACTCTGGCGCAGCCTGTGGATCTCGGGCGCTTCGGTCCTGCTCGCCGCGGCCATCGGAGTACCGCTGGCGTTCGTGTTCGACAGGCTCGAGTTCCCCGGCCGGTCCATCCTTGGCGGCCTGGTTGCGCTGCCGGTGGCCTTGCCGCCACTCGTGGGCGTCCTCGCATTCTTGTTCCTCTACGGCGAAAGCGGTTTCCTGACGCGGAGCGTGCAGTTCACTTTGGGTCTCGACGCGCCGCCCTGGCGCTTAAGAGGTGCGGGCGCGATTCTCCTGGTCCACGCTTACTCGATGTACGTCTACTTCTATCTCTTTACCCGCGCGGCGTTGACCCGGCTCGATCCGTCGATGGAAGAGGCCGCCGCCAGCTTGGGTGCCGGCAGGTTTAGGCGTCTGCGGCGGGTGGTTCTACCCCTCTTGCGCCCGGCACTCGCCGGCGCCGCGCTTCTCACCTTCATGACCTCGCTGTCTTCGTTCTCGGCGCCTTACATATTCGGTGGCGGCTTCCGCGTGATGACGACGCAGATCGTGGCCTCGAAACTCAACGGCGAGATCGTGGCGGCGCAAGTCGAAACGGTGGTTCTGGCCCTGGCGGCCGTGGCGGGTCTGGGAGCGCTGCTGGCGTTCGACCGGCGTCGGGTGGCCGTGGTCGGAGGAGTGCGTGGTCTGGCCCCGAGACGGCGCACACTCGAGAGCCGGCGCTCACGGCTTGCGGCCGCCGCCTTGGGCTGGACCCTGGCGCTCTTTCTCCTGCTTCCGCACCTGACGCTCATCCTGGTCTCGTTCGTGCCTCCGGGAACCTGGACGGTGGAGGCGGTGCCGCCGGTCCTGGATGTCTCGAACTACAGCCAGCTGGCCGCGGGAGCCGAGCGCCTGCGCCCGATCGTAAACTCACTCTGGATGGCGCTTGTGGCCACGGCCGGCGCGGTGACGCTCGGACTCGCGGCGGCGCGAAGCTCGATCAAGGCCGGTGGCCGGCTGGGTGCGCTTCTGGAGACCCTGGTGGCTTTGCCGTGGGCGGTTCCCGGCACTGTCTTCGCCGTTGCCCTGGCGACCGCGTTCAGTGTTTCGGCGCCCTATGCGGGTCGTTTCGTTTTGATCGGCACTCCAGTGATTCTGCCGCTGGCCTATCTGGTTCGCAGTTTGCCGGTGACCGGACGGAGCGCATTCGCTGGTTTGCGCCAGTTTGACGTTTCGCTCGAGGAGGCCGCCGCTTCTCTCGGCGCGGGTCGCTGGCGAACGCTCCGTCGCGTGGTGCTGCCGATGTTGCGGCCGGCGCTGGCGGCCGGTGCCGGCCTGGCCTTCATCACCGCTCTCGGGGATTTCGTCACCTCGATCGTTCTTTACACTTTCGAGACCCGGCCGATCTCGATCGAGATTCTGTCGAACCTGCGCTTGCAGGAGACCGGAATCGCAGCCGCCTATGGAGTCTTCCTGATGGTCGCGAGCGCCCTGGCCTTCGTGTTCTGGAGCCGTAAAGAGGCCACCGAGTGAGCGAGGGCGGTGCACTCAAGAAGATATGGGTGCTCATGGCGACGGTCTTTGTCGACATGCTGGGCTTCTTCATCGTCCTACCGCTACTGCCGTTCTACGCCGAGAAACTCGGCGCAGATCCCGTTCGGGTGGGCGCGCTGGTGTCGATGTTCGCGCTCGCGCAGCTCGTTTCGGCTCCAATGTGGGGGCGGCTGTCGGACCACTATGGCCGGCGGCCGATGATTCTGATGGGACTCCTGGTTGCGGCGGCGGCCTATTCGATTTTCGAGATCGCCGATTCCGTCTGGCTACTCTTCCTGTCCCGTTTCGTTCAGGGTGCGGCAAGCGGGACCACCGGTGTCATTCAGGCCTACGTCAGCGACTCGATCGGTCGGGAGGAGCGCGCCAAGGCTCTCGGTTGGTTGACCGCGGCGACCAGCGCCGGCGTCATGATGGGCCCCGTTGTGGGCTCGCTCGCGGTAGGGCGAATCGGTCCCGGCTATCTCGCTGCCGCCGTTTGCTTGCTGAATTTTGCCTTTGGATGGCGCTGGTTGCCGGAACCCGAGGTGTCGTCGACCTCGAGCCGCCGGCGGCAGAAGGGTGCGACACGCGGAGCGATCGTCGAGTTTCTGCTCCATCCGACGCGGCCGCTACCGCGTCTGGTCTGGATCTACACCTTCGGCATGATGTCGTTCATGGCCATGAACGGCATCTTCGCCCTCTATCTCGAGCGTGTGTTTGGGATCGACGAGAGAAGTATCGGATGGTTCTTTATGTATGTCGGAGGAGTTTCGTTGATCATGCGCTCGCTGCTTCTCGGACCGGCGGTGACCAGATTCGGCGAGCGTCGGGCGATGCGTATGGGGGCTCTGGGTGTGGCTTTCGGGATGGCGTTGGCGCCCTTCGCGGGCTCGATCTGGACGCTGTGTGCCGCGATCACCTTCATACCCATCGGCACGGCACTGCTCTTTCCCACCACGACCTCACTGGTTTCCGAGCAAGCCCCGGAGGGCCAGACCGGGATGATCCTGGGCGTTCAACAGGCATTTGGTGGCGTGTCCCGCATGGTGGGACCGATCTGGGCGGGTGCGGTGTTTCAGTTCGTCGGCATTCGCTGGCCCTTCTGGTTGGCGGCGATTCTCATGGTCCTGGCGCGTCTGATGGCAGCCGGGGTCGTGAGAGCCGAGGAACCCGACGGCAAGGATGCTCAGGACAGGTCGCCGAAAGAACCCTCCTGAACGTCTCTACCAGCCGCAACCGGAGCTACGTGCGCTACCGCTCACGCTGGGGCGGCTGACGCCGGCCGGCGTCCAGGGCGGCGCGACCGCGGGGCATTTCGAACCGATCCCGAGTCGTGGCGTAGCCGGCTCCGCCCATGCGCCCGATGGCCGCCAGCTTGTCGGCGTCGATGTGCATTCGATCGTTGACCAGGTCGTCTCGCACGAACACGTGGACGACCCGGCCGAGCACGACGTTGCCTCCGCCGGGGCGCCCCGGATTCGTGCGTATGACCTCGGTGGTCCGACATTCGAAGGCGATAGGGGACTCGGCGACGCGGGGAGGACGGACGACCTGCGACCGCACGCTGGCCAGGCCGGTCAGATCGAACTCGCTTTGTTCCGCCGGAAGGGGCTCGGCGGCGGCAGCCACTGCCGTGGCATAGGCTTCGGTGGCCACGTTGACTACGAACTCGCCGGTTCCCCCTTCCTCGGTCGGTTTGCAGTTGCGCAAAGTGTCTTTCTCGGATCCGTCCGGTTGGTTGCTCGGGCAGAAAAGGAGAGTCATCGGGTTCGACCCAACGCCGTTGAAGAACGAGAACGGAGCCAGATTGGTCGTGCCGTCGGTCGAGACCGTGGAGACGAAGGCGATCGGTCGAGGCACAATGGCGCCGATCAGGAGCTTGTAGCGATTGCGGACGGACAGAGCCTCGGGATGGAACTCCATAGTGAGCAGTTTACTGGAGGCGGAGCACTCGGTCAGGCTCGCGCCACGTCTCCGATTCCTTTTCGGTATGCTCTCGGCCGTTCGGGAGATCTGTACTTTGACTGGAATCACCCGCGTAGGCAGCGGAAGCTCGAAGGCAGTAGCGATCGCGCTGATTTGGATCCTACGGCTGCAGGTTCCGGTCGCGGCCGAAGCCGAGCCCGCGGGGTTGGAGAGCGTCGATGTGGCGCCGGTCTGGTCGGGTCACCCGGTACATTTCGCTCTCGAGACAGCCGGGCGGTGGCAGTACGTCGCTTTCTACGACCCCCAGCGCCGGATGACGGTGGCGCAGCGATCGCTGGACTCGGCCGACTGGAGCTTTCAACGCCTGCCTTCGGTCGTCGGTTGGGACTCCCACAACTACCTCGCCATGGCGGTAGACCTGGCAGGTTTCATCCACGTCAGCGGCAACATGCACGGTGACAGGCTGGTGTATTTCCGGTCCACGGCAGCGCATGACATCTCGTCGTTCGAGACGCCGGGCATGGTCGGGGAGCTCGAGAAACGGGTGAGCTACCCACGCTTCATTCATGGCGCCGAGGACGAGCTCTACTTTCAGTATCGGGACGGCAAGAGCGGCAACGGCACGCAGATTCTGAACGCATACGATGTCGACTCGAGGCGCTGGCGTCGCCACCTGTCCGAGCCGCTGCTGGACGGCGAGGAATCCGAGAGCGCCTATTCCGTCGGTCCGGTGAAGGGACCCGACGGCTACTTCCATCTGGTCTGGCTGTGGCGCGAAAGCCCCGATGGGGCAACCAATCACGATCTCTCGTACGCCCGCAGCCGGGATCTGATCCACTGGGAGACCGCCTCCGGCAAGCGTCTCGATTTGCCGATACGGCCCGGGGTCGAAGAGGCTCTGGTCGACCCGGTCCGATCGGGTGGCGGGCTGGCCGGCGTCGCGTTCGGCGTAGGTTGGGACGCTCGGCACCGGCCAATCGTCACCTACTCGAAGTACGACGCCGCCGGCAAGAGCCAGGCCTACAACAGCCGCTGGGCAGGCAACGGTTGGGAGGTAGCCAGGGCCAGCGACTGGACCTATCGCTGGGACTTAGCGAGGACCGGAACGCTGCAAGAAGCGACCGTCGTGAGGCCCCCGACGATCGACGAGCACGGCAACCTGACCCAGGAGTTTCGGCATGTCGAGCAGGGAGCCGGCATCTGGGTCTTGGACGAGGATACGCTGACGCCGGTTGTAACGCTGCCGATCCCTGACGGTCTCCGACTTCTGAATGAGCCGGAATCCCCGGTTCCCGGCATGGAGGTGCGCGAGTTCATCCACGATCGCCGCGGCGAGTACTTCCTTCGGTGGGAGACCTTACCGGTCAATCGTGATCGGCCACGTGACCCGCCCCATCCGGAGCCCAGCCGGCTGCGCGTCTACAGGAAAGCGCAAGAAGGGGAAGCGGGTACGGCGGAGTCTGCGTCAAGCGACCACGTGGTTCCGCCGAAGGGCTTTCTGGAGGCCAGTAACGTGCGGATCGGCGCGATCTCGGTGGAGGTCGGCAATGTCTTCGACGAGAGCGACCCGACCGAGAATCGGAAGCTGTTTCGAATGGTGAACCGCTATCGACGCAAGACGGCGGAGAACGTGATTCGAAAAGAGCTTCTCTTCAAGAGCGGCGATCCGTATTCGCATCGGCTACTCGAGGAGTCCGAGCGCCTGCTGCGCAGCAAGGGCTACCTGTACGAGGCGGAAATCCGGCCCACCGCGTATCGGCGCAAGAGCGAGGAGATCGGTGGCGAGGTCGACGTTGTGGTGAGAACTCGCGACGTGTGGACCCTGACCGGCGGCGCTTCGTATTCAAGGAGCGGAGGCGAGAACAGCACACGGTTTCACATCGAGGACACGAACTTCTTGGGCACCGGAAAGGAGTTGGGCGTCAGCCGCGAGTCCGATGTCGAACGCACTAGGAACGAGTTTCAATTCCGGGACTTCAATCTCTTCGGGACGCGGGCCGAAGCCGAGGTGTTACTGGAGGAGAACTCCGATGGCTACCGCCGCTTTCTCAAGCTGAAGCGTCCGTTCTTCGCTCTCGATTCGCGGCGATCCAAGGGCATTACGCTTCTGACGGAAGAGCGGATCGATCCGCTCTTCGAGCGCGGCGAGGTCGCGACTGAGTTCCGGCACGAGATCGATCAGCTGACTGCGTTCTGGGGGTTCTCTCGAGGACTTCACGACGGTGTGGCTCGGCGCTTGAGTCTCGGCTTTACGTTCCTGCGCGATCGCTTCACCCAGCTCGCGGACCGACCGCCTCCAACGGATCTCCCCCCCGACCGCACGATCTCCTATCCTTGGATCGGCTTTGACTGGGTCGAAGACCGGTTCATCGAAGCGGCAGATCTTGACAAGATCGCTCGTATCGAGGACGTCAACCTCGGTACGGTGATCAGCGCCCGGGCGGGCTGGTCTTCGCCCGCATTCGGTGGTGACCGTGACGAGGCGCTGGTGGGATTCGACGCTTCGAGCGGATTCCACCTGGGTCCCGGAAGGCTGCTCTTCATCGACAGCACCGGCGGCACTCGGTGGTCGAAAGAAGGCTTTGCGAATGCTGCACTTAGCGGAACGGTCCGCTTCTATCGCAGAAACCTGGGTAGACACATCTTCTACGCCGAGTTTCAGGCCGCGGCGGTTGAGAACCTGGACGCGGAACAGCAGCTCCTGATCGGAGGTGACAGCGGTCTGCGTGGCTACCCGCTTCGCTTCCAGAGCGGCGATCGCCGTTTGCTCCTGACGCTGGAGCAGCGTTACTACTCGAAGAGGGAGGTGTTCAAGCTCGCCACTCTCGGGGCGGCAGTGTTTCTGGACATCGGCACGGCCTGGTTTGCGGGCTCCGATAGCGAAGACGATCTCGGCGTGCTGAGGGATGTGGGATTCGGCCTGCGCATGAGCCCGACCCGCTCGAGCGGCAAGACCGTCGTTCATTTGGACGTGGCGTTTCCGCTCGACGCCGGCGGCTCGATCGAGAGCATCCAGTACCTGGTAACCACCAAAGAAACGCTGTAGCTGTCGGTGGCGAATGGCGAGATGGTAGCGCGAGACGGTGCTCCGATGCAGCGAATCCTTACCGTGTTCGTCATGGCCTTTTGGCTGTCGGTCGGAGGCTGCGCCGCTGAGCCCCGGGCGGTATCGGAGGCCGAGGTCGATCCACTGGAGCCGGCGCAGATCCGAGCCGTGGCGGCCAGGGTGGCCGACTGGCAGCTCGATCACCCCGAATACGATCCCAAAGACTGGACCAACGCCGTTTTCTACTCCGGCGTCATGGCGGCCTACCGCCTTACGGGCGACTCGAAGTACCTCGAGGCGATGATCGCGGTCGGTGAACGAGCCGGTTGGCAGATCGGGGCGCGCCACCGCCACGCCGACGATCACGCCATCGCCCAGACCTATCTCGAGCTCATTCGGATCGAAAACGGCGCTGAGCGATACAGACCGTTTCAGATTGCGATCGATCGGATGATGAGCGAGCCGCCGAGCTGGACCAAGGAGCATCAGCGGATCGACTACTGGTGGTGCGACGCGTTGTTCATGTCGCCTCCGGCTCTGGCCAAGCTTGCCCGAGCGACCGGTGACGCCAGATACCTCGATTTCATGGATCGGCTGTGGCGCGAGGCGTACGACCTTCTTTATGACGAGAAGCACCGGTTGTTCCATCGCGATCTCAGGTTCCGCGATGAGCGAGATCCTCGATTCTGGGCTCGAGGTAACGGTTGGGTTCTGGCGGGTCTGGCCCGCCTGATAGACGAATTGGGGCAAGCTCGTTCAAGCGAGATCTTCTACAGGCGGGTCTTCCGCGACCTTGCCGAGCGGATTGCGGAGCTTCAAGCCGACGACGGACTCTGGCGTTCGGATCTTCTGGGCTCGAGCTCGTCGGCTCCCGGAGAGAGCAGCGCATCGGCGCTTTTCTGTTTCGCTCTCGCCTGGGGGGTTCACCAGGGCATCCTCGACCCCGAGGACTTTCTGCCGGTGGTCGCGGCGGCCTGGGAAGGACTCTTCCGAAACGTCGATGGAGAGGGCCGCCTCGGTTGGGTCCAGAAGCCCGGCGCCAAGCCCGGCCGGGTCTCCGGGCGGCACTCCGAGGTCTACGCCAGCGGGGCCTTTCTACTGGCTGCGGAGCAGGTTCTCGCCCTGCAAGAGGCTGATCGAGAATCCGGCGATGCGATCTAGGCTCTCGGCTTGCGGAACAGAACCGCGAATCGGTCCTCTTGGTTGTTCCAGTTGTTTTGCTGCTCGACGAACTCGAATCCGGCGCCCACCATTTCGGCGACCAGGTCGCCCTTGGGGATGCCATGGCCACCACGATCGGGCACCCCGGGCAGCTTGCTCCAGTGCTCCTGCGGCGTGATGTCTATGATGGCGATCAGCCCGTTCGGTTTGAGGGCTTGCCAGAGCTCGGCGCGCATTCTCTCGGGCTTGACGAAGTGATGGTAGACGAGGCGCAGCAGAACGGCGTCGCAGCAGTCCGGCGGCAAGCCGATTTCATCCTGGTTGCCCAGGACCGCCTCGATTTGTGAAAGGCCTTTGCGGCTCATGCGTTTCTCGATTTTCTTGACCAGGTCTTTCTTGACCTCGGTGGCAAAGACCCGCCCTTCGGGCCCGACCTTTGCGGCTAGCTTCTCGGAAAAATCGCCGTCGCCGGCGCCGACGTCCGCGAGCACGTGCCCCGGCGCGAGCTGCAGTAACGTCGCAATGCGCTCGATCTCGGCCATGCTGGCGCCCCGCAGGCTGCACGCCACAAGCGCCAGGCCGGCAATTGCGATCGCCAGCGAACGGTTCGAAGGTCGGGGGTGGCGTTGGAGTCGTCGGGGCATGCGGCGGTTCTCCTCGGTTCTTCTCTCAAGCCTTCTACGGAAGGCAGGTCCACGAGTTGCCTCTTCCGAAAAGGCGCGGCTCTCGCCGGGAGTGTAGTCGATGGATCTACAGTCGTGAATACCGTGCCTGGTCGAAGGCTGTGAAAGGAGAATGAGTAACCATATAGAGACGCATAGAACCGACTCGCCTCGGCGGCACTTCCAGAGAGCTCGAACGTTCACTGTCCGGCGGGGTGGTATTTGGGTCCGCCTTGTGAGGCGGCGCGCGCCGCCCAGCAAGAAGGACAGAATGCCGGCGGAGGCCGGTCTTCGAGGAGGTAAGCGAGTCGTGTCGACCCGAGAACTTTCCTGCCAGGGAGCTGCGGCCACTGTTTTGCTCGGATTCTTGGCTCTGGCCTTGCCGGTACAGGGACAGGAGGCCGGTTGTCTCGACTGCCATGACGACCCGGCCGAGACCCTGGCGGCCTCGGTGCACGAGTTCGCCGAGTGCATCGATTGCCATCCGGGCACCGAGTCGGAGGAGCACATGGACGGTGGGCTGACACCGGGCTGTGCCGACTGCCACGACGAAACGGCCATGGTGCTCGAGAGCAGTGTCCACGGCCGCGCGGGAGGAGCTGCAGAATGGCCGAGTGGTGGCTGCCAGGTATGCCACGGCGCGATCCACGAGCTGGTTTCGCAGACCGATCCGGGGTCGCCGATTCACTTGCACAGAATCGCCGAGACCTGTGGTGCCTGCCACGCCGACGCCGATCTTGCAGGCGAGCTGGGCATCCGGCTGGTGCAGCCATTGGCGGCTTATTCCGCGAGCGTTCACGCCGGTGCCGTGATCGAGGGCAACGGCGGCGCCAACTGCAGCAGTTGTCACGGCGCCCACGACATCCTGCCGGCGGCCGACGTGAGCTCGAAGGTCCACCGCGAACGAGTGCCCGAGACCTGCGGCCAATGCCACGAGAAGATTACCGCGGTGTACGAGGCCAGTGTCCACGGCAAGGCCGCCAGACACGGCATCCAAGAATCGCCGGTCTGCACCGACTGTCACGGTGAGCATCGCATTCTGGGACCGGCGAACGAGGAGTCCCCGGTCTTTGCCACCAACCTGCCCAAGGTTACCTGTGGTCGCTGCCACGGCGATCTCCGGCTGTCGGCGAAGTTCGGCATGTCCGAGGACAAGGTGCCGGCCTATTCGGACAGCTTTCACGGCCTCGCTTCGCGTGGCGGCTCGGTCACGGTCGCCAATTGTGCCTCGTGCCATGGCGTCCACGACATCCTGCCCTCGTCGGATCCTGCGGCCCATACTCATGCCGCCAACCTGGCGGCGACCTGCGGCCACTGCCATCCCGGTGCGGGCGCTCAGTTCGCCATCGGTCCGGTCCACGTTTTGCCCACCAAGAGGGAGCACGCGGTGGTGTATTGGGTGCGCAAAGCCTATCTTTCACTGATCTTCGTCACGATCGGTGTCATGCTGCTGCACAACCTGCTCGACCTCTACCGAAAAGCCCGGCATCCCGAGCCAAGGATGGGGCCGGCATCGGCCGACGCGCCGGAGCGTATGTCGCAGGGCTTTCGCCTTGCTCACGCTCTGTTGGCGCTGAGTTTCATTGTTCTCGCCTACACCGGTTTCGCCTTGAAGTACCCGGAGGCCTGGTGGTCGCTGTCGCTGTTCGGATTCCGCGGCTGGATTCACCGCGTCGCGGCGGTGGTGATGCTGGCTGCGGGCGCCGTGCATGTCATCCACCTCCTCAGGGACAGACGGGCGAGACGGTGTATCGCCGAGATGTGGCCCGGGCGGGCGGACTGGGTCGAGATCAAAGAGAAGGTCTCTTTTCTGGCCGGACGCCGGACCGTGCCGCCGCCGGAGCCATGGGTCGGCTACGTCGAGAAGGCCGAGTACCTGGCGGTGATCTGGGGCACGGTCATCATGGCGGCGACCGGCTTTCTGTTGTGGTTCGAGGAATGGACCCTGCGTTGGCTGCCGAGTTGGGTAGCCGATCTGTCGACGGTGATTCACTTCTACGAGGCCGTTCTCGCCACGCTCGCGATTCTGGTCTGGCACTTCTACTCGGTGATTTTCGATCCCGAGATCTACCCCATGGACACCGCCTGGTTGAATGGGCGCTCGACTCGCCACCGAAGGCCGGCCAGAGTGCCCGCGCGCAAGAAGCAGTCGACGAGCGAGGGCTAGCGGCCGGCGAGTCAGCGAAGAGCCGCTCAGCGGTAACCGAAGAGCATCGAATAGACGATCAGGGCGATCAGGACGAGCCCGATCGCCAGCGCGGTGTAGGCGAAGAACCGGATCGCCTTCTCGGCCGGCTTGGGGACGGGATCGACCAGGTGCTCTTCGAGCTGCCCGCTCTTGACCAGTTCTTCGTACTCACCGGGCTTGTCGTACTGCAGTTCGTCCAGGGTGACCCGGCCGGTGAAGATGACCGGATCCATGGGGAACTTGTCAGGCCGGAAGTGGGTGTTGAAGAAATGGATGGTGAAGATAAATCCCACCGCCAGCAGGGCTTCATCGCTGTGGATGATGGTGGCCACATTGACGAACCAACCCGGGACAATGTGAGTGAAGACTTCGGGAAACCACAGGATCAACCCGGTCGAGCCAATCACGAGCACGCCCCAGAAGACCGCGAAGTAGTCAAACTTCTCCCAATAGGTATAGCGACCGTAGTGGGGGCGTGAACCCATGCCGAAGAACCAGCGAATCGACTGAACTACTTCCTTGACGTCGCGTCTATTGAACAGGATCGAGTTGGGGCCGGCGATCATCTGAAGCCAGGTCTCTCCGGATGCCTTCTTCTTGCGCCACACGTCCCAGAGGTGGACGAAGAAGATCGCCACCAAAAACACGGCGCCGATCCGATGCAGGGTCGCCATTGTGTGGAAGCCGCCGAGTAGCCAGGACACGGCCTGAGCCCAGGCCATGTAGGAGAACTTGAGCGCCATGCCCGTTAGCGCAAGGGTAAAGAAGCTCACCAGCATCAACACGTGCAAGGTCCGGTTGAAGCGGTTGAAGCGGCGGTAGAGCTTTTTGCTGTTGGCTTTTGCCAGGAGCTTGTGCTTCTTCCACTCCTCCCGGTTCAACCACAGCCGGGTCAGCCAGGCCAGCGTGTGCAGAAGGGCGAAGGTCAGAGTGCCGACCAGGAGGGTGGTCATGGCCCAGAAGGTCCAGAAGAGCCAGGGGTACTTGTCGGGATCGTGGTGGGTGGCGTGGGTCAGATAGCCTGCAAACCGCTTGTGGGAGCCCTCGTGGCAGTTGCCACAAGTGTCGACGACCCGATCCCGGCCCAGAGCCGAAGCAGGGTTCGAGGCCGGTAGAATGTCGTGAGTACCGTGGCAGTCGTAGCACTTGGCGGAGCCCGCCGAGCCGAGCCGGGAGACCTTGCCGTGAAACGTGTCGAAGAAGGTCTCGGCCTCGGTTTCGTGGCAGCGACCGCATTGGTTCATCATCGTGAACCTGAAATCCTGCTGGTCGGTACGACTGATGGTGTGCGATGAGTGACAGTCCTCGCAGTTCGGAAAGCGATGCTCGGGGTCGGCTTCCGCCGGGTAGTGGATGCTGGTTTTGAAGGTCTCTTCGATGCCGTGGTGGCAGCCCCCGCAGGTTGCCGCGATGTTGTCGTGATGAACCGACGACAGCTCGTCGGTGGGAGGCCGCTCGCCGTGCGCTGTATGGCAGTCGGCGCAGGTGGCGGTTACCAGGAGACCGCTCTCGACCAACCCCTTGCCGTGGATGCTGTCCAGGTAACTGTCGAAGATGTCCTCGATCTCAGACTCGATTCGCACCGCCGCCTGCTCACCGGCTCGATGACAGTTCGCGCACAGCGCGGGAACGTTGCGTGCAAAGGTCGGCGATGAAGGCACCTCCTTCAGCTGGATGTCGTGCTTGCCATGACAGTCGATGCAGGTGGGGGCATCCGGGTCACCCTCAGCGATCAGAGAGCCGTGGATCCCGCCCGTGTACTCGGCCACCGGCTCGGCGTGGCAGATGCTGCAATCCACCTTCGAGGTGACGGTTTCGCACGAGCGAGTTAGTGACGGGGTGACGTCGGTGTGGCATTGAGCACAGGCGGTGTCGTTGTGCGCCGAGCCGAAGTAAATGGCCTCGTCGACGAAGAGCGAGATCGTCTGAGCGTCGCGCTCCATGGTCAGGGACGGATCGGAATGACAGGTGAGACAGTCCTGGTTTGCCAGGCCCGCGGGGTAGAAGACCTGCCGGATCCTGTGCGGCGAATGGCAGTCGACGCAGGCCGGGATCTTGTGCGGCTCTTCTTCCCAAAGCCGGCCTTCGATGACCTTGCGGTGCACTTGCTCGATCTGACCGTGGCAGGCAGCGCAGGTTCGGGCGACGTTGTCACGGTTGATACTCGAAGCGGGGTTTTCGTGGTGGAGGATGTCGTGGGCCGTGTGGCATGAGGTACAGACGGCGGTCACGGTGAGGCCTTGCCGATACAGGCCCTCGCCGTGGATACTCATCGAGTAGTTCTCGAGGATGCTGTCTTGCGAGATTTCGCGGTTGATGGTGACCTCGGATCCCTCCTGGTGGCAACGACCACACAGAAGCGGCACGTTCATCACTGCGGTCATGGCTCGTGGATCGGAGGACGGCAGGATGTCGTGGCCGCCGTGGCAATCGGTGCAGGTCGGGGCGAACTGATCGCCGCGAGTGGCCGCCTCGCCGTGCAGGCTGCGACGCTGATGTGCGACCGCGGTGGCATGACAGTTGGAACATTTCAACGTTCCGACGGTGGCCGCCTGGATGTCATGACTACCGTGGCAGTCGGCGCAGCTCGGCGCCCAGCGCTCGTTGGTCGCCCGGAAGCGGCCGTGGCGACTCTTTTCGAGGCCTGCGGCTTCGGCATCGTGGCACTCACCGCAGCTCACCGGCTCGACCTCGTCATCGTGCATGTCAGCGCCTTCGAGGTCGACATGGCATGAGACGCAATCCCAGTCGCCGTGGATCGAGGCCGCGTACGCCTCGGGGTCTACATAGACCGAGATCTCCTGACCGTCCCGGGTCCCGGTCATGTCGGCGTCTTCGTGGCAGAAGAGGCACTCCTCGGCGTCCTGGGCGAGGGTGGCTGAGACGGGCAGAATTGCGCAAAGGAGCGCGGCAACCAATACCGGCGCTGCCGAGAATCGAATCGTCCTATGGAAGCCTGAAAGCGCTGGCATTGTCTGTAACACCTTATGATGCGATGACCGCGGATTGCATCGTGGCATTAGCTGGAATGATCGCGCCACCGCCCTGAGGCTGGCATCCCGGACCACCCTGTAAGGTAGGCGCGGCGGGCGCAATGGGTGCGAGCCGGGTTTGCGGGTAGAGTGGGAGCCGTGCAGGCGTCGGGAGCTGACCGCAAGGACGGTCCGAGAGCACAGCCTGAGTCGGGATCCGTGCTCGGTCCCTGAGAGTTGCCACGGCCGATGTCTAGCTATTGTCATTGTGCAGAAGCCTTATGGGTAAGCATATAAGCACAATTCACGGATGCCAGTATTTGTAGCCGTATGGTTACTTTTTGTCGGGCTGGGCTTGGCCTGTCCCGCCGTCGGCAACCTCATTGATGACTCCTCCACCGAAAGGCGCTACCTCTCGGGAACCGGTCTTGGCGATGGCGTCGACTGGGAGTTCCAGATCGATCGGGGCCGCGGCGCCGGATCCTGGATCGAGATTCCGGTGCCGTCGCAATGGGAGCTCGAAGGCTTGGGAAGCTATGCCTATGGCAAGGACGATCCGGAGGCCAGGCTCCACGCCGAAGTCGGTCGGTACCGCCACGAGTTCGTAGTTCCCAAGGCTTGGCGGGGACGCCTCGTTCGACTCGTGTTCGAGGGCGTGATGACAGATGCCGTGGTGAAGGTCAACGGCAGATCAGCCGGCCCTCCCCACCGTGGTGGCTTCACCCGGTTCGCCTATGACGTGAGCGATCGGCTCGAGTACGGGGGATCGAACCTGCTGGAGGTCGAAGTGTCCGAAGCATCGGCGGACGACTCGGTCAATCGCGCCGAGCGCGAGGCGGACTACTGGGTGTTCGGAGGTATCTACCGGCCGGTCTACCTGGAGTCGGTTCCGGCCCGTTCGATCTCCAATGTGGCGATCGACGCTCGTCACGACGGTGAGTTGGCCGTCGAGATAGAGCTCGCCGGGGTCGAGGGTGGCGAGGAGGTAACCGTCCAGGTGCGTGAGATCGGCCCGAGAGCCAGCGAAGTGGGGCCGGTTTTGACGAGTCGGGTAGACGGCGGGCGGGACCAGATCACCATTCGAGGGCGGATTCCAGGGGTCGAACCGTGGAGCGGCGAGCGGCCAAGGCTCTACTCTCTGGATGCCCGGCTCAGCGAGGACGGACACGCGCTCCACAGGCCGAAAGCGTGGAAGTTCGGCTTCAGAACCATCGAGCTGCGGCCGGACCAGGGTCTCTTTGTCAACGGCCATCGCGTGTTGCTCAAGGGCGTCAACCGGCACTCGTTCTGGCCCGAATCGGGCCGCACCCTGAACCGCGGTCTCAACCGCCGGGACGCCGAGCTGATCAAGGGCCTCAACGCCAATGCAGTGCGCACATCGCACTACCCACCGGATTCGTCGTTCTTGGAGGCCTGCGACGAGCTCGGCATCTACGTAGTCGACGAGCTTCCCGGCTGGCACGATGCCTATCGCTCGGGTATCGGCAGCCGCCTGATCGGCGAACTGGTACGCCGCGACGTCAACCACCCTTCGGTGATTCTGTGGGCCAACGGCAACGAGGGCGGCTGGAACAGCCTTCTCGATGGCGAGTTCGGACGCCACGATCCGCAGCGCCGACCGGTGATTCATCCGGGATCGACGGCCGCTGGTGTCAACGCCAGGCACTATCCCACCTACGCTGAGTTGCGCGAGACCCTGGGGTCCGACTCGAGCCTCGGCCGCCTGCTTCGGTTGGGGAGAGCGCCGGATCTCGTGCTTCCGACCGAAATGCTGCATGGGCTCTATGACGGAGGCGGTGGCTCCGGCCTGGCCGACTACTGGCGGGCCATCTCGAGCTCGCCGCGAGGGGCCGGTGGTTTTCTCTGGGCGCTTCTGGACGAAGGAGTGGTTCGTACCGACCGTGCCGGGGCAATCGACACGCGTGGCAACTACGCACCGGATGGCATCGTCGGGCCGTACCGAGAACCAGAGGCGAGTTATCAGGCGGTGCGGCAGATCTGGTCGCCGATCGAGATCGAGAGCGCCGATTGGAAGAACGGTCTCCTCGACGTCCGGAACCGCTTCTTTCGAACCGATCTTTCGGAGTGCACGCTTCGCTGGCAAGGACTCGCAGTTCCCGATCCCGTGTCCGGCTCGGAGCCGCGCGTCTTGTTCGAGCTCGAACGCCGTGGCCCCAGGCTCGGTCCCGGGCAGCGCGGCCGCGTGAGCCTTGGAGTCGTACCCGACGGGGCGTTCGACGTTCTACGTCTGGTCGCGCTGGATCCTTATGGGCGGGAGATAGGAGAGTGGGCCGGTTGGAACGAAGGGCGCTCAGACCTGCTCGAGAGCTGGTTACCTGTCCAAGAGGGAGCGGTCACTGGAGCCGAAAGCGCTCCTCCTGGGTGGATTGAATCGGTTGAGCAGATAGGTGCGATCGGAGCCGGAGACTTCTCCACCGTCTGGACGGAGTACGCTTCGGGCTGGATCAGGCTGGAGGTTGAGCGCGGCGGAAACATGGACCCGAACGCCGCCGGTTTCACCCTCCGGCTGGCGGACTTCGAGCCCTCTAGGCTCGAGTGGCTCGGCGACGGACCCTGGCCGGTATGGGCCAATCGCCTGGCCGGTCCGCAACCCGGCCTCTGGAGGCGGTCGGTCGATCAGGACACCCCGGGGCGCTCAGCGAGAGGGTTCTATTCAGGGGTGCGCTGGATGAGACTGTTGGACGGCAGGACTCTCGCAGGTTCGGTCACGGTCGCGGTCGAGAGTGAGGGGCTGTTTGTCGGCGTCTTGGCGCCGGACTTTCCGGGCGACGCGCGGAATGCCAAAGCCGAGGTGCCCGCCCTCGGAACGATTTCCTTTCTCAGCCGAATTCCGGCGATGGGCACCAAGTTCCACCGCTCGATCGACCTCGCTCCGGTCACCGAAACCGACGCCCGAGATGAGACAGCCTCGAGGCGCGACGTTGTCTGGCTGAGATTCGATCCCCAAGGCCTCGGCCTCTAGCCAGCTCGGAGCACCGCCAGTCTGCGGATCGCAGCGATACCGGCGGCGGGCCCCAGAGCGAGAACCGCGAACGCCCAACGCCAGGTCACCAGGTCCACCAGGAGAGGAACCAGCTGGATGGTCGCCATGGTGAGCAGGAAACCAAGAGACGTTTGCAGGGTCAGCGCCGTTCCGACTGCGTGTTGAGGGGTGACCTCGGTCACCAGGGTGCTGAACTGAGCCGAGTCGGCGACCACGAAGAACCCCCAGGTCCAGGCTACGAGCGCCAGGAGCCAAGGGCTGGCGCCGAAGACCAGGCCGATTCCGATCGACGCGGTGCCGCTCGCCGCCATGGCCAGGTTGACCAGTCGCTCCCGACCCAGCCGGTCGGCCTCCCACCCGCCCCATACGCAGCCGAGTCCGCCGGCCGCGATCGCGCCAAACGCGAGCAGGTCCTTGCCGAGCCAGAATGACTCTTGCGGACTCGTCTCGGTGGCCGCGAGCGATGCGGCCAGGAACGCCGGTATCCATGTCCACATGGCGTAGAGCTCCCACATGTGTCCGAGGTATCCGGCTGTCGCCAGACGGGTGGGGCGGTGACGGAGCACCGTCCCGGTGAGCCCCCAGGCGAAGGCTCTGCGCTCGAATTGAAACGGTCCCTCGCGGTAGAAGAGCGCAACCAGGGCGGACGCCAGGAGACTTCCAACCGAGGTCGCCAGCAGCACGACTCTGAAGTCAGCCGGATTGAGGGCCCGAATCAAATACGGTGTCGCCTTGCCGACGGTCAGCGCTCCGACGATCGTCCCGATGGCAAGACCGCGGCGGGCTCGAAACCAGGTCGCGATCATCTTCATCGCCGGCGGGTAGACGCCGGCCAGGAAAACTCCGGTAAGGAATCGCAGTGCGAGAGCGGTCGCGTACCCAGGTGCCGCCACGAGCCCGGCGTTGACCAGAGCGCTTCCCAGCGCACAGGAGGCGAAGTAGGACCGCGAAGAAACCACATCCGCGAGATTGAGCACCGCGGCAGCGGCCGTACCGGCGACGAAGCCCAGTTGCACCGCGCCCACCAACCAGCCCACCTGGCCCAGGTTCAGCTGCCATAGAGACTGAAGTTGGGGCGAGATCGAGCTCGCCGAGAACCAGGCCGACATACCGAGGACCTCCGCGATCGAGAGCAGGACCAGCATCCGCCAGCGCTGGGCAGAGGGTGAAGATGAGACTTTTTCGCGGGAGACCGTCGAGTGCATCCGGCGTCTACGTTCTCATCTCGGCTGTTTCACCAAGTCCCGCCGAGCGATCTTCCTTGCGTGGCTGATTAGCACTCGCGGTCTTCGTCGGCTGCTGACTTTGCCTCCGGCCGGTTCTGGGCTAGCTTGTCGTCGGCGAAGGAATGCAGCACAACGGCTTGTCGGCGAGAAAGCTCTCGAAGCTCAAATTGGTCCGTCTCGGGCGGCCGATAAGTCGCTCCGAGCACGCTGCTCTTGCCGCACGGATCCGCGAGGCGTTCTCCGGTTTCGTCGATTCCGTCTGTCTGGTCGATCATCGGTCGCCCGAGGTCGAAGAAATCGAGGCCGACCTGTTGACCCAGGATCTCGATCAAAGCCTGGGTGGGCACATCCTGGGTATCACCGACGCCGATCTGCTGGATCGGTCGGCGACCGACTTCTTTCGCTTCATGTTCGGCTGCAAGGACAACCGCAATCATGTGGCCGTGGTCTCGACTCGCCGGATCAGCGGTTCCGATCCGACGCGGTCGATCACCCGATTGCTCAAAGTCGGTCTGCACGAGCTGGGGCACAATTTCGGACTCACGCATCACTACTCGTTCGAGAGAGCGGGCGATGGCTACTGTCCGATGACCAAGGGTGATTACAACCGGCATGGTGAGCGTAGCTATAAGCGCGCGGTGATCGACGCCCGAGGCTTTCGCTTTTGCAGAGCTTGCCGGAGGTTTCTGCGACTTGCCCACGGTTCGGCGAGCTGATCCGAAGCACCGCTCAGACTCCGCTTTCCACGCAAACGTTGATCGGACCGCGCAGGTGCAGCCAAGACACGTTTGCGCTTGCCCTCGTCGTCATGCTCGAACTACGGCTTCGCTGAGCTTCCGGACTCACCATCGTCGGCACCGCCAGCGTAGCTTTGCCGACCTCTGGGGCGACGGCGACATGGAGCGCGAGCGGATCGCTCACCCTCGGGACTCGCTAGCTCGGTCCTAGGGTCCGGAGGTGCGCAGGGACTCCGCCGACTTGACGGCCGCCAGCGCAAGACAGAGCGGAATCAGTATCAGCGTCAGAAAAAAGAACTGGACGCCAGGCAAGTTGGCCTGCACCTGCGGTGCGATAGCGCCCATCAAGGATGAGAAAGTCACAGGAAGCAGGCCGAGAAGAGTTCCGATGAGCATCATGGTCAGTCCGTGTCCCGCGCGCTCGGCGGAGCCTGCGCGCTTGAAGCGCAGGATCATCCCGACCACGGCCCAGCCGAAGAATCCGACAACGAAGAGAGACACCAAGAGGCCGACCATGCGGTTCAGCTTGGTGCATCGGTCGGCGGACCGAGTCCGCCGGGTTCGACTGGTCTTGGGATTACATACGTGGAGCCGGGGGCGAGGTTGCCTGGCGGGAAGTCGGGCTTGCTGGCACCGCAGCTCTCAGGGGCCCGGTTGGCACATGAAACGCGATAATATTTGCGTAATACGAGACTACGCCTCGCCGATTCCCGGCGGCGGCAGGAATTGATAGGAGTCAGAGAATGTCCAGATCCATGCAAAAAGCCGTTTTGTGCTTGCTGCTCGCGGGGCTTGCCGTCCCGGTGGCGGCGCAGGATAATGCGGCCGTGGCGCGGTACTACCGCTCGGTCGTCGAGGCCGCGGACTGGCCCGAAGCGGTCATGTGCGGCGAGTCGTTCACCGTCGACGTGACCATGATCAACCCGACCAATACCAAGTGGACCGAAGCGGACTACCACAAGCTGGGACCACTCAAGGGAGAAGACGAGGTCTTCCGGCCGGACGGTTTCAAGTTCAAGATGCCCGAGGGTACCGAGGTGCCGCTACGTGGTCGGCACACGTTTACCTTGGAGCTCACCGCTCCAGCGGAAGAGGGCACCTACGAGACTCATTGGTCGATGATGACCAAAGGGGCACCGTACGGCACGCCGATCTCGCAGGCCATTCGTGTCTTTTGTGACGACGCCGAATTGGGTCGGGCGCTGTTTCCGGAAGCGGTACCCTGCGGCGAGCCGTTCGCCGTCGAAGTGCGGATGAAGAACACCGGCAAGTCCGCATGGACCGAGGCCAAGTTCTACAAGCTGGGCCCGGTGATGGGTACCGACGAAGTCTTTCGCCCGGACGGCCACAAGTTCAAGATGCCCGACGGTACCGAGGTGGCGGCTGGCGACAAGTACGCATTCGAGCTCGAGTTGATGGCGCCTGAGACGCCGGGCACCTATGAGACCAAGTGGACGATGATGAAGAGTGGACGCCCCTTCGGCGAAGAGGTCTCGCGCAACGTCGACGTCAAGTGCAAACCCCAGGGTTTCATGAGCAAGGAAGCCCTGCGCAAGGACGGCCGCGACATGTAAGCGAGTCGCGGTAGCGAATCAGCACGAGGGCGGGGTTTTGGACCCCGCCCTCTTCAGCTCTCCGACCGATACTCTTGGCAGCTCTCCCACGAAGCCGGGTCCGAAGGCCATGGACGGAGTCCAGGTACCGGGCTCGACTTGCCCCGCGAGCACTCGATGCGCGCATTCGACAGACGACAGCGCGGTGAAGGCATAGCCCTCGGGGGTTTCGAGGGTTCCGGTCACGCGCTCGCCAGCGGGGTTCTCGACCTGTCCCCACACGAAGGTGCGCGCGGTCTCGCGTGTGGCTTCGTCGGGGCCGGTTACGGTGCGCTCGATCCGCCACTGGAGGAATCTCTTCACCGGTCGTAGTCCGGCCACGGGCAGGAGGGCTCGCATGCGCCGTGCCCGGCGAATTGCGTTTGGTGGTTGCCCGGTGTAGACGCGGATGTTGGGAATGCCGGTGCTGCGAAAGGCGGTCGAGACGTCGCCCCAGGGGATAGTCATTGCCCAGCGCTTGCCGCAGGAGAACTCGATCTCCTTGGCGTCGTAGGCGAGTGGAACCGGTGTGATCCTGCCGTTCTTGCGCACGGCGCCGCCGGCGGGCATCGCCTCGACCATGGTCTTCAGCGTGCCGCGACTCGCCGAGCCACCGCTGGCGATGAAGGCGAGTTCGAGACGCGTGGCATCCGGTAGCGCCGCCGCCAGACTCGCGGCCAGGCAGTCCGTGGGTACCACGTCGAATCCGACTCCGGGCAGCAGCGCGACGCCCGCGGCTCGGGCTCTGTCGCCCATGGCCAGAACGGACTCGAAGACCGCGATCTCACCGGTGATGTCGAGATAGTGGGTCCGGCTGCCGAGACAAGCCTCGACCATCGGCGGGCTGGTGTGAACGAAAGGTCCGGCGCAGTGCAGAACCAGCGCGATCTCCCCGAGCGCCTGTTGAAGGCCGGCGAGGTCGTCGAGACCGATGATTCGAACCGGCAGCTCGAGCGCTTGCCCCAGCGCCTGCACGCGCTCGCGGTTCCGGCCGGCCAGGATCGGACGCATGCCGCGGCGTCTAGCCTCGCGGGCCGTCAGCTCGCCGGTGTAGCCGGTCGCCCCGTAGATCATCCAGTCGGATGTCGCCATTTGGTCGGCATTCTAGTGAAACGCCACGGCAAGCGCGGGATAAGGTAGCCGGATCATGAAGATCATTGACGATCTGAACCCAAATCAAATACGCGTTCTCGGCGCGCTCCTGGAGAAGGAGCAGGCAACCCCGGAGTACTACCCACTGACGGTGAACGCTCTTATCGCCGCCTGCAACCAGAAGAGCAATCGGGATCCGGTCATGCGACTCACCGAGACCGAAGTCGTTGAGGCGCTCGACTCGCTGGCCAAGGACACGCTGGTTTGGCGGAGTGAAGGCGCGCGGACCGAGCGCTGGCGCCAGTCGATCAGCCGGCGTCTGGAGCTCGATCCGGAGGAGAAGGCCGTTCTGACCCTGCTCATGCTCCGCGGCCCCCAGACCGTTGGTGAGCTGCGCTCGCGAAGCACCCGACTGCACGCCTTTGGCAGCCTACGAGAGTTGGAAGAGGGGCTGCGACGCCTCACGAATGAGGGCAGAGAGCTGGTCGTAGAGCTGTCCCGGCGGCCGGGACAGAAAGAAAACCGTTGGGCGCACTTGATCGCTGGAGCCGTGAGCGAAGCCGAGTCCGTAGAGGCCGTTTCACCGGCCACCGGGGTCATTGCGAAAGGCCCCTCGACCTCTCTCGCGGATCGAGTCGCAGCCCTCGAGGCCAAGGTCGAGGAGCTCACCGCCGCCCTCGAACGACTGGAGGCCGGATCCGAGGCCGACTAGACGCCGAAATCTTCTGGCGGTACGCCGACGAGCTCGCAAAGAGATCTGACCGAGGCGGGCGTCAAGGCCTCGTCGCGGTCGGCCCGTGTCAGCTGCAGTGACGAAATATCGACCGCATCGCCGAATTCGTGCTCGATCTGACGGAGGAACTCGGCAAAAGTCGGCGCCTGCCATTTCCGAAAAACACCTCTACCGGCCAAGTTGCCGGTCGGTGCTTTTGGAAAAAGCTCTGGAAGCGTTTGCTGGAACCCGGTGGATCGATGCATGACCGTGCTCCTTTCCCGGTTGCCTCTGAATACGTTCGTCCGCTGGTTCGGGTTTGTCGCGGTTGCCGAACGTCCCATGGTGATTCTGTCTGCGAGATGCGTGCCGCTCGTGTCCTCGCGCCCTCCTTTTGACTTGCATATTGCGGGCCAGAGACCGAGAATCGGTCCGCGATGATTCCCATTCGAGACGAGAATCCGACACTTCGGCCCGCAGTGACGACGGTTGTTGTGCTGGCCGCCAACGTGCTGGTTTGGGTCCTGGTGCAGGGCATGGGGTCGCATCCGGCACTGGTCGAGTCGATTTGCAGTCTCGGGCTGATCCCCGGTGAGGTTCTGGGCTACATTCCGTCCGGTTCGTCGGTCCGGCTCGGTCCCGAGTTCCTCTGTGCGATCGACTCCTCGGGCAGTTGGTGGACGGCGGTGAGCTCCATGTTCATGCATGGCGGCTGGATGCACTTGATCGGCAACATGTGGTTCCTGTGGATCTTCGGCAACAACGTCGAAGACGTAATGGGTCGGTTTCGCTTCGTCGTGTTCTACCTTCTCTGCGGCTTCGCCGCCGACGCGGCCCAGATGCTCTCGAATCCGGAGAGCGCCATCCCAATGGTCGGCGCTTCCGGGGCCATCGGGGGCGTGATGGGCGCCTACGCGGTTCTCTTTCCGACGGTGCGCGTGCAGACGCTCCTCATTCTGGGTTTCCTCGCGCGCATGATCAACGTGCCGGCCTGGGGCATGCTCGGTTACTGGTTCGGACTCCAAGTTCTGATGGGGCTCCCGAGTCTGGGTAGTGAGGCCGGCGGTGTCGCCTTCTGGGCGCATGTCGGCGGTTTTCTGGCCGGCGTCGTGCTGGTCTACGTGTTTCGCGATCCCAGGCTCGTGGCCGCCCACCGAGCGGCAACCGCCCGAGCGCTCCCCCGCATCGGCTGGCCACGTTCCGCCGTTTACAGATAGACCGGCAACTGCGCACTGCCGTATCCGGCCGCCCGGTTCCACTCGAGCGTGGACGTGCGCTCCCGCAGGCTGACAAGCCCGCGCAATCAAGCGCTTCCGCCGTGCTAGTCTGCTCGCTCCAAGACGAACTCAGGAGGGGGCTCCAGCGTGGCGAACATCACGATCGGTGGTCGGACGACTCGAAGTTTGAATACGGTGCAGGCGTTTCTGCGTCTGGTTATCTTTCTGTTCTCGCTCGCGGTTTTCTTCGGCCTGACGCTGCTGCTGTCCGGAGTCCTGGCCGCGGTGGCCACGTTCCTGGGACCGGCGACCCTGGCCGTGGGCGGACTGATTTCGTTGATTCTCGCGATCATGGTCAGCCGCACGCTCTACGTCATTCCGGAGTACGAGCGCGTCGTCCTGCTGCGATTGGGGAAGTTCATCGGTGTCAAGGGGCCGGGTTTGTTTTGGGTGATTCCCTATCCGCCCTTCTTTCGCTCGGTGGCCGCGATCCTCGACATTCGCGTACAGACGAGGGTGATCAAGGCCGCCGAGACTCTCACTGCCGATAACGTGCCGGTGGGCACCGAGGCGGTGATCTTCATGCGGGTGGAGGACCCGGAGCGCGCCGCTCTCCACGTCGCGAACTACAACGAGGCGGTGTTCCAGGCCGCCAACAGTGCGTTGAAAGACACCGTCGGTACGATGGATTTGAGTGATCTGCTCGGCGATCGGCAAACGGTGTCGGACAAGCTCAAGAACATCATCGACAGCGCGGCGAGCTCGTTCGGCGTCGACGTCACCTCGGTCGAGATCACCGACGTCCACGTCCCGCCGGACCTGATCCAGGAGCTGAGCGTGCTGGCGCAGTCGCGCCGCGCCGCCCAGGCCAAGATCGCCGAGGCCGAGGCCGAGAAGATCATTGCCGAGAAGCTCCTGGAGGCCTCGGCCTCGCTGACCCCGCGGGCGATGGAGATGTATCGATTGAACGTTCTCGAGCGCCTCGGCCGAGAGGAGGGCAGCCAGATCGTGGTCTACGGCATGGGCGGCAGGGACGACGCCATGGGGACCACTATTGCCGCGGCCGCGGCGGGATTGGCGCCGGGCAAGGTCCCAAAGCCGCGCTGAGGTTGCTCGAGCGGGCTCAACGGCTCGGGCTAGCTCGCTTCCGCTCCCTCTCCCTCTCGAGGCACCTCGAGGTTCTCGAGGACGTGAATGAACCGATCGACGAGTACTTGCACGGCGTCCCAGTCCTTCTCGACCACCCGCTCGCTCATCTCGAGATTGATGCCGTGGCAGCCACCGAACTGCTGAAACGCCAGGCAGCGCTCACATCGTGTGAGGCTGCGCGGCTCTTCGGCCGCTGCCGCATCGCACAGGGCGCAAATCGCGTTGATCTCGGTCAACAGCTCGAGCTCGTCGGGCTCGTCGATCATCCGCCGGATCTTCAGCCAGAGCTCCAGGGTCTCGGTTTTCGCGGTTTCCCAGTCCATACGACCTCCTCGCGCCTGTCAGGCAGCGGCCCATTCGGGGGGATGACGCCGGGCTGCGGAGGACATGAACCAGACCGGACAGTCGGCGCCGTGCAAGATCCCGAGGGTCGTAGTGCCAAAGAGGAACCTCTTCAACGGGCTCTTACCGTGGGCCGGCATCAGGATGAAGAGGGCGCCGATCTCCCGGGCCGCCTCCAGGATGCGGGGCACCGGTTCCCCGATCGAGACGTCGATCGCCATCCGATCGGCAAGCTCGTCGGGTATCAAAGCGGCGAGTTTCTCGCGCAGCCTCTCGATTTCGGGTGACTTATCCGGCTCGCCCGCCAGACTGCTCTTGGGCTGTGCGACATGAAGCAGGTGGATGCGGTGCGGCATGCGGCGAGCCATCGCCAGGGTGACGTCCAGACAGGCCTTCGCGCGCGAGGAAAAATCGTAGGGGACGAGCATCGACATGTGCTCCGGCTCTTCCTTGCCGACGCCGAACACGCTCTCCGGCCGATAGCTCTCGCCGGTAGTCAAGACGGTGCAGGGGGCCTGGATAATGATCTTCTCCGTCAACGATTGATGCTCTGAGGTCGAGGGTCCGTGAGTCCCCATGACGATCATGCCCGCCGGCAGGATCTTGGCGAGGTGAAGCAGGCTCTCGTCGATCGGTCCGCGCGTGATCTTGGCCTCGTACTCGATGCCTTCGGGGATCTTCTTGAACATCTCCTGAATGCGCTTGATTGCTATCTTGCCCTTGTCCTGCTCTTCGCTTTCGTGCTCCTCGGACCACATCCAGCCGACCCCGAGGTAGGCGGGCGGGCGAGACTCGAGGTTGTGCTCGAGCACCAGCTTGGCATCAGTGCGCCGGCAAATCTCTACCGCGAGGAGCAGGCTCCGTTCGGAAAGAGGACTGAAGTCGACTGGACAAAGAACGGTTCCGATGGTGCTCATGCGCTTTCACTGCGGCTCTGCAGTCCCGCTCGGTACGCCTTGACCTGACAGCCGGCGGCTGCCCTCGAGCGTCGCTTCCTGGCCACAGCCTCCTTTCGGTGACGTTAGCAAAAAGTCCCGATTCATCTTGGAGCGGTCGCTGGGAGTGCGCTACAGCCTGAGGGGTGGGCGATACCGCAGCCCGCAAGGGTGGTTTGCGGGCAAAACCGCCCGTCTGTCGATTCCTGAGACCGCGCTTCGTCTATAAGCCGAGCCGAAGCGATAACGTCAGTGTCCAAAAGGAGAAATCAAATGTCGAGTTTCATGCTGCTGCTTCACGAGAACCCCGGTGCGTTCGAGGGAGTATCGCCGGAGGATATCCAGCGGGTAATCCAAAAGTACTCCACCTGGCGGGAAGGCCTGGCCGCGGCGGGTACGCTCGCCGGAGGAGAAAAGCTCAAGGACGAGGGAGGCAAACATCTGTCGAAGCAGGGTGGCGCGGTCCGTGTGGTTGACGGCCCCTTCAGTGAGGCCAAAGAGGTCATGGCGGGCTTTTTCATGATCCGGGCCGCCGACTACGAGGAGGCTGTGGCAATTGCTCGCGAGTGCCCGCACTTGGACCACGGCTGGGTGGAACTGCGGGAGATCGACCCGCTTCACGGCTGATGGTCGCCGCGGTCGCGAGTCCGATCGAGCGTTGGGTAGATCATCTGTTCCGTCGCAGGGCGGGGCAGATGATCTCCACCCTCACCCGCATCTTCGGCCCTCAAGAGTTGGATCTGGTCGAGGAAGTCGTTCAGGAGGCCTTTCTCAAGGCTCTCAAGCAGTGGCCGTTTCACGGCGTTCCAGACAATCCGAGTGCCTGGTTGATTCAGGTCGCGAAGAACCGAGCTCTGGATACTGTGCGCCGCAGGGCCAACTGGAGATCCAAGGAGAGTCAGATCGAGCGCTCCATATTCAGTCGACGCCACAGCTTCGAAGCGCATGACGCTCGGTTTGCCGACGAGATCCGAGACGACGAGCTCCGGCTGGTTTTCATGTGCTGTCATCCCGCTCTAGGTCGGAACGCGCGTATCGCCCTCACGTTGAAGATGTCCGCGGCTTTCAGCACGGCCGAGATCGCGCGCGCCTTCCTAGCCCGCGAATCCGCGATCGCACAGCGGTTAGTGCGTGCGAAGCGAAAGCTGCGCGAGTTAGAGGTCTCCTTCGAAATGCCGGAACCGCACGAGATGCCGGCACGTCTAGATTCGGTATTGGAGTCTCTCTATTTGATCTTCAACGAAGGCCACAGCGCTCACGAGGGCGAGGATCTGGTTCGCTTCGAGCTGTGCCATCAGGCGATCCGCCTGGCCGAGCTGCTAGCCGACCACCCGGTTACCGCGACGACTTCGGTTCGCGCCCTGACGGCTCTGTTGCTCTTTCAGGCGTGCCGTCTGGGAGCTCGGACCGACGAGGCCGGCGATCCGATCCGCCTCGACGAGCAGGACCGCTCCCTGTGGGATCGGAGAGTGCTGGCCCGAGGTCTCGAGCATTTCGAGGCGGCGGCGGAAGGAAATGAGCTCTCGCGGTATCACCTGGAAGCTGAGATCGCCTCCTGTCATGCGCTTGCGGAGAACTATGGCGCCACGGACTGGCAACGCATCGTGTCCGCTTACGATCAGCTCTTGGCGATCGAACCGTCGCCTGTAATCAGCCTCAATCGCGCAATCGCGCTGTCACGGCTGGAGGGGCCATGGGCCGGTTTGGAGGCGCTTGACGAGGTCGAGACCGAGCCGGCATTGCAGAGCTATTACCCGCTGCACGCGACGCGCGCTGAGCTTCTGTCTCAGGTCGGACGCTTCGCAGAGTCGCGCGCTGCCTGTCAGAGGGCCTTGCAGCTTGCCGTAAGTGCTCCGGTCCGCCGGTCCTTGATGGTGCGCTTGGCGGAGACCGAAGAGACCCGAGAAAGAGGGGGAGGCGCGGTGCGCTAGCGCGGCTGAGCTCTTCAGTGCCCGCGCTGCTCTTTCACGAGCGGATGCGGTACTCGATCAACAGGCGCGCGTTGAGGAGATCGTCGTTTTCCGAGCCACGAGCCGCGTCGCGCACGACATCCAGAGGAGCGTAAAAGACCTCGCCCGCCAGAGTAATGCGGCGGCGCGTCTGATACCGGGCTCCGACGGCAAGAGTCGGGGTCCAGCCGTCAGCCAGCAGGAGACTTCGGTCGAGGAAGAGACTGTAACGAGCTCGAACCTGGAATTTGAGGTCGAGGTAGTTAGCCGAGACGGCTATGTAGGGACGCCAGTGGTCGTGTGCGGTCCGGCTGTATGTCCATTCGATTCCGGTGTAGTCCATCGTGACTTTGTCATTCGAGGGCTCGAGACAGTTGTCGGGGTTGACCGCCGGATCGGTAGAGCCGATCACGTCAGCGGGGCAGGTGAGGTCACCTTCGAGGGAGCCGGACTGGACCTGGGCGCGAGCCGAGAGCGACCAACTCGATCTCGAGAACAAGGGGCGCCCTAAAGCCAGGTTGTAGATCTCGGGTGTGACGCCGCCGATCTCGAGCGGTGGTACAAAGCCCAGGGTCAGGGTCCAGCGCGAAGGGAGTCCGAAACTCGCGCGCACGCGCCCGAAAGCGGACGTGCGATTGAGATCTTCCACCTTGCTTCCGATAAAGCCAACCCGCCTTTCGTCTTCGCTCAGGCTCGGTACCCAACCGGCGTCGAACGCGATCGAGATCGCGCCCTTGTCGAGCTCCTCGGAGGTTCCGTAGCCGCTCATCATCGAGACCGCGGTGAAGTACTTCATTGCCCAGGTCTCAGGACGGTCCCATGCCAGCTCCTCGGTCGAATCGAGGAGAATCTGGGAAGACGCCGGGAATTGAGTGCCCGCGAGGAGACAGACAAGGGCGAGCAGGCGCGATGTCGTGATCGCATTCATGTTCCGGTATCGAGCGGCGACGAGAAAGCCTTGCAGCACTCTCCTGGGCTCTCGGTTGGTCGCTCGTGGGCCCGGTGTTCGCTGCCGAGCAGATCTTGACTCTCGATCCCGTAAGAGACCGAGATCACCTTCGGACTCGAGGCCACCGGCCACACGGTTCAGGGCCGGTTGTTTCTCGAATTGGGGGAGATTCGCTTCGATTTGGAGACCGGCGCTGCCGACGGCGAGGTCGCGGTCGACGCCCCAAAGGCGGTCACCGGCAACAAGAGACGCGACCGGGCCATGCACAACAAGGTGCTCGAGAGCGAGCGCTTCCCGTCAATCGTCTTCCGCGTGACCGGCGTCGAGGGGAGGCTCTTGGAGACGGGAGGCAGCGAGTTGACGCTCGACGGAAGGATGGCCATTCACGGTGACGAGCACCCCGTCTCGGTTCCGGTACGGGTCGAGAAAGACAACGACCGGATTCTTGTCAGGGCGAGCCTCGTCGTTCCCTATGCAAAGTGGGGCCTGCACAGGCCGAGCGTCCTGTTTCTCAAGGTAGCTCCCGAGGTCGAGGTTCGAATCGAGGCCAAAGCGACTCTCGCGCCAGCCGTTGGCGGCCTCTGAGCTCCCGCTCACGGCCGGTCGAATCCAGTCAGGAAGCAGAGAGTCAGCCGGGTAGGTGCGTTCATCGTTGTCGGCTAGGATCGTCGCCATGTCGATTCGAGAACTCACCAATTGTCGTCCGGACTTTCCGGCCCTGGCGCGGACACGCGCCGGCCACGAGCTTGCGTTCCTGGACGGGCCGGCGGGAAGCCAGGTTCCCGCACCGGTGATCGATGCAATGTCGGATTACTACCGGACCTCGAATGCCAATACCCACGGGTTTTTCCAGACCTCCCGCGAGACCGATGCCCTGATGGCGCGGGCTCGAGAAACCGTTGCGAGGTTTCTCGGATCCGAGGATGGCAAGACGGTTTCGTTTGGCGCGAGCATGACGACGCTCGCTTTTTCACTAAGTCGGGCGCTCGCGCGCGGCTGGGCCGAGGGCGACGAGGTCGTCATCACCGCCCTCGATCACGAGGCCAACCGTGGGCCGTGGCTGCGGCTCGAAGAACGGGGGATCGTGGTGCGCGAAATCGCGCTGCTGCCGGACGGCCGCCTCGATGTCGACGATTTCGAGCGCCAGATCAACGAGCGCACGCGCCTGGTCGCGATGGGGCTGGCCTCGAACGCGCTCGGGACCGTCAACGACGTGGCGCGGGCTCGCCGGCTCGCCTCCGAGGTCGGGGCGCATCTGGTGCTCGACGCCGTGCACTACGCGCCGCACTTTGCGCTCGACGTCGAAGCGCTCGACGCCGACTTTCTCCTGTGCTCGGCCTACAAGTTCTACGGTCCGCACGTGGGAGTGCTCTATTCGCGGCCGGGGCTTCTCGACACCATCGACACCGATCGCCTGCGAATGCAGGATCAGGCCGCTCCTTACCGGATCGAGACCGGGACCCAGAATCACGCGGCCATCGCCGGCGTGGCGGCGGCGATCGAGTACATCGCGAGCTTCGGAGATGGCGAGGACCTGCGCTCGGCGCTCCTCGACGCATTCGCCCAGATCGGTGAGCACGAACGCGAAGTGGCTCGGCATCTCTGGGAGCGCTTCGGCCGGCTTCGGAAGGTCACGCGCTGGGGCCCGGGCTTCGGCGAAGAGGAGCGGGCTCCGACCGTGGCGATCACGATCGACGGCATGCGGCCGGAAGAAGCCGCGGCCCGGCTCGGGGAGCAGGGCCTTCAGGTGTGGGACGGCGACTTCTACGCCATTCGCGCGATCGAGTCGCTAGGGCTCGCCGACGCCGGTGGCGTGCTGCGCACGGGAGTCCTGATGTACAACACGATCGAGGAGGTCGACCGGTTGGCGGACGCCGTGGCGGCGCTCTAGGGGGCCGCGCGTCGACGGCGGCCGACAGGCGATTCACCACGGGCCGCCTCGGTCTTCTCCGGATCGTCGTCCATGGTCATCGAAGGGATAGCGTCGCGCCGGTGCCGCCTCGCCTGCGAGCGCGCGAAACTCGCCGGCGGCTTACCCCCGATCCCCCATTACCAGGCCGCCGAGGTCGCCCAGGATCGAGCCTTCGCCCTTGCGCGTGCCTCCGGTCTGGGGCGCGGCCGCGTAGACGCGGCTCGCCAGGCGACTGAACGGCAGCGATTGCATCCAGATCGTTCCCGGTCCGGTCAGGGCGGCGTAGAAGAGTCCCTCGCCGCCGAACAGCGCGGTTTTGATGCCGGAGACGGTCTGGATGTCGTACTTCACGCTCTCATCGAAGGCCACCAGGCAGCCGGTGTCGAGGCGCAGGGTCTCGCCCGCAGCGAGCTCCCGCTTGACGACGGTGCCGCCGGCGTGCGCGAAGGCAAGGCCGTCACCCTCGAGCTTCTGCAGGATGAAGCCCTCGCCACCGAACAGGCCTGCGCCGAGACGCTTCTGGAAGGCGATGCCGACCGCGATGCCCTTGGCTGCGCACAGAAAGGCGTCCTTCTGGCAGAGGATCGTGCCGTGCTGCTTGAGGTCGATCGGAAGGATGCAGCCCGGATAGGGTGCCGCGAAGGCGACCGTTTGGCGTCCGGAACCGCCATTGCCGAAGACCGTCATGAACAGGGACTCACCCGTGAGAATGCGCTTGCCGGCGCCCAAGAGCGCGCCCATGAAGCCGCCGCCTTGACTCTTCGCGGAACCGTCGCCGAAGATCGTCTCCATCTCGATGCCCGGGTCCATGTACATGAACGAGCCGGCCTCGGCGACGCAGGCCTCGCCGGGATCGAGAGTGATCTCGACGAACTGCATCTCTTCGCCGTGGACCTCGTAGTCGATCTCGTGGGCCTGGCCGAGAGCTCCGGGGGGCGGAGGCGGCGGCGCTACCGCGAAGGCTCCGGAGAACTCGGCGCGGCTCACGAGCGGTTCCCACTCGGTCATCCCCGGACCGTAGACACTGGCTTTGCGGGCCAGCTGGCCGTTCTTGATCTTGTCGACGATCTCCTCCTCGCTGTAGGGGCCTTGCTGCTTTCCACTGACGGCTACGTGCCAGACCTTCTCGCTCATTGGTGCTCCTGATTGCCTCGCTGGCTGTCGGTTGAAGTCGGGTGTGCTTATCCCAGGCCCTGAACTCTACATCCAATCCCTCGAGGCGCGGATAGGCACCGATGGCCTTGGGGGTCAGTCCCCTCTATATTTCTCCAAAGATTTCCGGATCGAATCGACTCGCTCCAAGGCTGCGGCGTATCCGATCTCGAGGATCTCGCGCAAATGCTTGCTGTCGAACGCGCCGAATTTGGCGAGATCTTCGGGGCAGAGGAACACGTCGCACTGGTGAAACTTGCGCTTGGAGCTGAAGAACATGCCCACCTCGATCGCTCGCTGGGACACGGCCAGTGAGTTCTTGAGGGTCGACCGGTCGACTTCGCGCAAGGGACTGGCGTAGACCCCGATCAGGGTGTCGCACAGCATCTTGATCGGTTCCACGGGGAAGTTGTTGATGATGCCGCCGTCGGAGAACCAGCGGCCGTCGATCTCGGTGGGAGTAAAAACCATCGGTACCGAAGAGGAAGCCAGAATCGCCGGGATCAGGGGTCCGGACGTGAAGATCTCGAGCCGGGCGTTGACGATGTCGGTGGCGGTCAGGAAGAGGCTTTTGGCGAGGGCCTCGAAGGAGTTCTCGGGAAAATACTCCAAAAAGTCGGCCACGACCTTCTCGGTGTCGATGAACCCGGGTTTGCCCAGGGCGAACTTCGAGAGCTTGAACGGGCTTTTCACCTTAAAGAACTCGAGCATCTCTTCCGGCGGGTAGTCCGCGGCGTAGAGGGCGCCGACAATGGCGCCCGAGCTGGTGCCGGCGATGCAGTCCGGAGCCAGGCCGTGCTCCTCGAGCGCCCTGAGCACGCCGATGTGGGCGATTCCACGGCTGCCGCCGCCCGAGAGGACGATTCCGAGACGGTTCTTCATTGCGCCACGTTACTTGATCTTCATCATC
>JAAENP010000342.1 GCA_024224155.1 bacterium | reverse complement strand
TGGGTCAAGCTCTACCGTTCCGACGATCCGCGCAAGGGATCGCGAACCCGGATCAGCTTCGGCGGCAAGGAGTACTCGCTCCAACCGGTGACGTTGGCCAGAGGCTCGAAGGAGCGTGCCGAGTACTTCGCCGGCCAGCAGCCGAGCCAGGGCTTCGTCGACAAACCCTGGCTATGGTGGAACGAGGTCTCGAGAGACCTGCTCTCGCTCGACGACGGCCAGGTGGTCGCCGAGTACGTTACCGCCACCCTCAATGGCACGACCCGCGGAGTCACGCGCTATCTCCTGTCGAGCTCGGCGGAAGTCGACACGGCGGCCTGGGCCGGACTCATCTCACTGGCCAGCCTGCTGGCGGCAATCTACGCCGCAGCGCTCGTGATGGCGCTGTTCATGATCTTTACCCTGAGCCGAGCGGTCAACCGCCTGAGCGTGGCTACCGACGCCGTTCGGGCCGGCGATTTCTCGGCTCGGATACCGGTGCGACGCAACGACCAGGTCGGCGAGCTTCAGAAATCCTTCAACCAGATGGCCGAGAACCTGGAGCAGCTGGTCGCCACCGCGGCCCAGCAGGAGATTCTGGAGAAGGAGCTCAAAATCGCCCGGGACCTGCAGCAGAGCCTGTTGCCTTCCGAGCTGCCGCAATCCGACGCTCTCGAGTTCGCCACTCTGTTCGAACCGAG
>JAAENP010000341.1 GCA_024224155.1 bacterium | reverse complement strand
GTGACCGACAACGGTGGTCTGACATACGATGAGATTTTCTCGATCACTGTCTCCGATGTTGAAGGAAATTTCGTGGGTACGCCCGCCGGCGATTCGATCACTGGCTCAAGCGAGGACGATGGCATCTCTGGGCTTGCTGGGAATGACACCCTAATTGGCGGTACGGGTGACGACACTATCGACGGCGGGGCTGGCGCCGACACCCTGACCGGCGACGCCGGAGCCGACCGGTTCGTTTTCTCCGCCGGTACCGGCACCGACGGCGACGTCATCAGCGATTTCTCCGACGGCGAGGATCTGATCGACCTCACGTCATTCGGGCTCAGCAACGTCGGTGATCTGACGATCATGAACGACGGCGGAGGCAACGCCGTGATCACCCTGCCAAGTGGCGACAGCATCACGGTCACCGGTGTCGATCAGTCGGCGCTGACCGACAGCGATTTCGTTTTCTGACAATCCGGAATGGAAAAATAACGCCGGGATTCGTGCGGATTCTCGGGTAACGATCCCCGTGCTCGTGCAGAGGGGCTGAATTCACAGGTCAAGTGCAACACCTGAGTTGATGTAAGAAAGCCTCGGCGGGCGTGAGATAGCCGAGGCATTTTTTGGGTGTGGTGTTGTTGGCCCAGACGATGTCCTGGATATCCGCCTCGCTGTAGTCGGTGAAATCGGTTTTGCGCGGCAGGTCGCGCCTGAGAATGCCGTTGGCGTTTTCGATCGAGCCGCGCTGCCAGGGTGAGTGCGGGTCACAGAAGAAGGTCAGCATGCCGAGGTCCTTTTCGAGCTTGTGGTGTTCGGCGAACTCCGAGCCGTTGTCGAAGGTGATGGAGCGCCTGGCGGCCTCGGGCAGGCCGGCGAAGAGGCCGGTGAGTTTGACAGCGGTGGCCTCGGCTGTCTTGCTCGGCAAGCCGTGGGCCAAAGTCAGTCGGGTCTGACGCTCGACCAGTGTCACCAGGTTGCCGCGCTGTGTGCGGAACTGCATGAGGTCACCCTCCCAATGGCCGAATTCAGATCGATTATCAATGTATTGGCCACGCTCATGGATGGAGCGGCGCCCCGGGATCGCTTCGCGTCGTCGCTTGAAATACCGTCGCCCTCGGGTTGTCTTGGCGCGCGCCAGATAACGATGGAGCTTCTTCGAGCGGACCTTGGGCCGATAGATATAGCGATAGATCGACTCGTGGCTCACCCTATGCTCAGATCCTTCCAGCCTGAGCCTGCCGGCGATCTGTTCCGGTGACCAGCCCATCGCAAGGTGGTCGCCGATGTGATCCCTCAGCGGGCTCAGGCGCTCAATCCGAGAGCAGCGCCGGCAGCGTGAAAGCGCGATCCGGTCCGCCGAGGCCGGCTTGTAACCGCTCTTCGGAAGGCGGTTGCGCCTGAGTTCGCGTCCGATCGTCGAGCGATGACGCCCCATGATCCTCGCTATCTCGCTCCGAGCTTTGCCGGCATCATGATGCCGGCAAAGCTCAATCCGCTCATCAAGATCGAGCTGGCCATAATGCTTGCCCATCGCAACTCCGGAGCATACCGGTGTTGCACTTCGTTTGTGAATCTAAGGGCGCTCGATCATCACGTTGTCCATCCAGCGCCCGCGACCGTCCATGGAGATCTTCACACCAGCGTCCTTGAGGACCTGGGTGAAGGCCAGGCTGGTGAACT
>JAAENP010000340.1 GCA_024224155.1 bacterium | reverse complement strand
GGCCTTGTCCGGCAGGAACCGATCGGATATATAGCGATCGGCCAGGTTGGCGGCCGAAACCAACGATCCGTCGGTGAACGTGACCTGATGGTGGATCTCGTAGCGATCCCGCAGTCCTTTGAGGATGAGAATGTCTCGGCCACGGTCGGCTCGGCCACCTGCACCGGCTGGAAACGGCGCTCGAGCGCCGAGTCCTTCTCGAGGTACTTGCGGTACTCCTCGAGCGTTGTGGCGCCGATGGTCTGCAGCTCGCCGCGGGCCAGCATGGGCTTGAGGATGGAGGCAGCGTCGATGGCGCCCTCGGCCGCGCCGGCGCCGACGAGCGTGTGGATCTCGTCGATGAACAGGATGATGTCGCCGCGGGTGCGGATCTCCTTGAGGACCTTCTTGAGCCGTTCTTCGAAGTCACCGCGGTAACGCGAACCGGCAACGAGAGCGCCAAGGTCGAGGGTGTACAGCTGGCGGTTGGTGAGCGTGTCGGGAACCTCGCCGGCGACTATGCGCTGCGCAAGTCCCTCGACGATTGCGGTCTTGCCGACACCGGGCTCACCAATAAGCACCGGATTGTTCTTGGTCCGACGGGACAAGACCTGCATGACCCGCTGAATCTCGTCGGCTCTGCCGATCACCGGGTCAAGCTTGTGGTCACGAGCTTGCTGAGTGAGGTTGCGACCGAACTGGTCGAGAACCGTAGAACCGCCCGTAGAGCTTT
>JAAENP010000339.1 GCA_024224155.1 bacterium | reverse complement strand
TTTCAGCCGCTCGCAGAATAACCTGGAGGCCCAGCTGACCCGCTACTGGCCGGAGGTGTTGCCTCTTCTTGATCTGGACTCGGTGTCGCTGCTGGAGCTGTTGTCGCGGTATGGCGGTCCGCAGAGCGTGAAGGCCCACAAAGTGGCGGCGGCGGAATGTCTGCACCGTGCCGGCGGCCCGGGACTGAAAGAAGAGAAGATACAGGATGTCCTGAAGGCGGCGGACAAGAGCCTCGGGGTTTCGATGATCGATGCGGAGCGCGACGCGTTGCAGGAGCTGGCGGCCGAGGCTCGGCGCCGTCAGAAAGCGTTCCGTGCTGCCCAGCAGCGGGTCAAGAATCTGAGCTGTGAAGACATCCCCACGGTGCTGGTCGGCGCGCAGGTGGGCGCTGTGACGGCCGCGGTGATCCGGTCCGAGCTGGGGTCATTTCTGGATTATGCGAACACTGGCAGTCTGGTGAAGGGGGGTGGGCTCAACCTGAAGGAAGTCAGTAGCGGCCGTCGCCAAGGCGAGCTGGCGATCACCAAGCGCGGTTCGAGTCGCTTGCGCCAGTACCTGTACCTGGCGGTGCTGCGCTGGATCCAGAAAGACGCGGTGGCTTGCGCGTGGTACGAGAAGAAAGTGCAGCGCGACGGAGGCAAGATCAAGGCCAAGGCGTTGGTGGCGCTGATGCGCAAACTGTTGCGCGGTCTGTGGTGGGTCGCCCGCGGCGAGACGTTCGACAGCCGGAAGCTCTTCGACGTTCAGCGCCTCGGGGTGTAAGGGTCCTTCAGCGCGCCGGAAGCCCGAAGACGTCCGTTCCATCCGTAGAACCGAGGAGATCGATGAAAACTTGAGCTCACCAACTAAGGCGTTGATCTGAAGGATCTCGCTGGGGTGACCTCCACCAGCCCCTCTGGTCGTTTCAGGCCCGAAAGGAGTCCCGAGGCACCCCGGCGAGTCGATGTCGGCCCGATACCCGATGCAGCTGATTCGAGGCCGATCACGGACCTCCGATGCGACAGGTTTGGTGGACCCGACATCGCATCCTGAAGATCGTCGCCCCCGTCCGAGGCAGCGCACGAAGCGGTCACTGGGGCCGTGTCAAGCCCCAGACATTAGCGACACTGGGTGGTCGCGACCGACTTCGTGCGCCTGAGGGGACAAAAACTTCAGGGGTCTGGGGCTTGACACGGCCTATGACAGGGGTTGGGCCGGAGTCCGTGCCGAGGACGCGGCCTCGGATTATCGTAGATCATCCGAGAGCCGCGCCGCAGGCGCGGATTCTGGGGCGGCGGCACCGTCACGGCGCGTGTCGGTGCGCCGAGTCGGCGTAGGTCTGGATCAAGGTCTCGAAGTTCTCTTCCCAGTACTCGCTGCGCCGACTCAGGTAGTACTCGTTGTGCTCGAAGTGTGTCTTGGGGCAACCGCCCAGGCACACCGGCAGGTACTGACACTGGCTACAGCGCTCGTGGGTGAAGGGATCGTATTCCGAGTACGGATGCGCGTCCTCCCCGAGCTCGGGCTGGCTATTGAGGATGACGAATGGCGAGCTCGAGCCGTTCCCGCTCGATCCGTTCCCGCCGTTCGCCGACGCCGACTCCAGCGAGTCGTGGGCGCGCGCGCTGACCCCGACGTCCAGCCCGCACTTGTACATCAGCCCGTCGGGACCGAAGACCACGCTGTTCTCGCCGACCGCCGCGCAGTTCATCCGCCGGGTCGAGGGATAGATCTGGAGGTGCTCGATGCCCCGCGGGTCGATGTGCTCGGAGATACGTTTCTGGAACTCGTCCTTGATGACGTCGAACTCCGTCTGGAAACGCTGGAACTTCTCCGAGGTACCGATAAAACCGCAATGCTCGGTCATCGGGCCGATCGCGGCCAGATAGGGGTAGATGTGGGCGTCCTTGTGGAGCCAGCCTCGCTGCGCGAAGAAATCCACCAACTCCAGGGCCGATTCGCCGACCCCGGGATCGACGTTGATGCGCAGATAGACCCGCGTCGCGCCGAGCACCCGGTCGATCGTCTGAGCCACCGTATCGAAAGAGCTCACCTCCTGCTCGTGGCCCTTCTTGTAGCCGCGCCGCACGTTGTGGTGCTTGGGCGGGCCGTCGAGGGTGAACTGGACGTGGCGGATGCGATTGCGCCGAACAAAGTCGCGGGCGTCCTCGGGCCAGAAGGTGCCGTTCGAGATCATCGCCGAGCTGTAGCCGATGCCGCGCTCCTCGCACAGGGCGATCGCCTTCTCGGAGAGGTAGTCGATGGCCTTGCGATTCATCATCGGCTCGCCGCCATACCAGTCGGTATAGAGCTTGGTATGGCCTTTGAGCTCGATCTGCTCTTCGATCCATTCCAGGAGCTGGTCGCAGCGCTCAAGGCTCAGGTAGTCCTCGGGATCCTTGTCTTCGTAGCAGTAATAGCAGTCGAAGTTGCAATCCATCGTGGTGGTGATCGTCACCAGGAACGGATCGTTCTGCTTGAAGAAATCGGTGCGCTCTCTGAGGTGGTCGAGCTCGTCTTCCTCAGCCGGCACGAAGAAACGGCCTTTCAAGAAGTGGGGAAAGACCTTCTGGAGAGCCGGCGTGAGATCCTCGACCTGGA
>JAAENP010000338.1 GCA_024224155.1 bacterium | reverse complement strand
GAGGCGATGCGGACAGTTGTCAGCACGCGTCAGGGCGAAAGCCTCAGGCGGCCAAGCTCATGTCCCTCAGTGAGTTAAAGGATTCGAGTTGGGCGAAAACGGTGTTCCAAATCTCTCCCGTTGGGGACGCCAGCATTTCGTTGTAAACTACTGAATTAAAAGTACTTATCATGTTTTGAGGTGTTCACCTTAGGAGTGACCTAACGGGAGCTGCTTGGAACCACAGAAAGGCGACCCCGCAGTTCACCTCGGCGGCTCTGTGGCTCCTGTGCTCGTTGTCGCCTAGTGGCGCCCGGGCTGCGGTAGGCGCTCGAGCGCCGCCTGTTGATCGGCGGCGAAGGAAGAATCGGCGAAGCCGCTGTGGCGCCAGGACAGGAGGCGAGCTGCCGGAGCTGCCGACCCTCGAGACCCTGCGCCAGCGCGCCCGCGAGACTCTGGCCCAGACACCATCGCTCGACGACATCGTCGAGCGCGCCCGCGAGATCCTCGTCGACGGGATGCTCGAGAACTGGCAGCCGACCGCCGCCCAAGCACCGGCCTGACGGCCGATCAGGAGGTTCCGGGTTGGACTCCCCCTGGTAGCATGATCCTAAGCCTCTGACATGCAGCGATTTACGGCTCTCGTGAGTTGTCACCTTTCTTGTCGTCTCTGGCGTGAGTCAGCACAAAGTCAGCACCAGCGTGCCCGAACCCCGCTCTGAGGGGGCATTGGCTCCGGGTTTGTCTGACGTTAGACTCGCTCGCAAGAGAGCGATGACACGAACCGGGGACCGATGATGGACAAACCCCTTCTGGACGACAAGAACCAGCACCCCACCGAAGCGATCATCTTCCCCCTGATCGGCCGGTCCAAGGCCGGCTGGCGGGTGCTCTTCGACCATCTCGGCGACGCGCATCCGGACTTCGAGAGCACGTGGAGGTTCTACAAGGACGGCGGGCGCTGGCTGCTGAAGACGACCCGCAAATCGAAGACGATCTTCTGGCTGTCGGTGATGCCCAAGCACTTCGTCGTCACCTTCTACTTCGGGGACAAGGCCGAGCCGGCCATCCTCGAGAGCGCCCTCTCCGACCCGCTGAAGGACGCCTTTCGCAACGGCAAGCGCTACGGCAAAGTGCGCGGGCTCAGCATCGAGGTCCGGAAGAAGAGCGACGTCGCCGACATCCTGACGCTGATCGGGATCAGGCTGCGCGTCAGATGACCCTCGACCCGGCCCGCCGGCATGGGCTAGGCTCGGCCTCGTTCAGGCGAACGACCGCGGACCGAATCACCTCCGACACCCGACAGGCGGCGACCCCATGGCCTCAGCCCAGGCACCGCGGCCGTGAGCCCGACGAAAGCGGGCTTGATCTGCGAGGCTAGTGCCCGCTACGGCAAGATCGAAGACTCCGACTGCACTTGACGTTGGGGCGGCAGCGAGAGGCGTACCCCCCTCCCCCCGCGCTAGGGTCCCACGGGCGGGCGGCTCCGCAGCACGCACATGCGCGCCACCCGTCTCCCGTGAGCCCGATTTCCTAAGAGACAGGCACCGGAGCTTGCAGGAGAAGGCGACGAGAAACTCGTGACGGCAGTCCGGGCAGCGTACACGGGCGACGCCCTGGTCGAAGATGCCGCAGTCGAGGTAGCGGTGGACCGCCGGCTCGATGCAGTCTCGCAGGTAGCCGTGGGTGTGGCGGAAACGCTCCTCATGCACCTGGACGAAGTGCTCGAAGTGCCGGGCGAGGGCTCGAAGCTGGCGCGACCGTCTCAACTCTGAAGGTAAGAGACGGAATCGGCTGCCGCGAGCTTGCG
>JAAENP010000337.1 GCA_024224155.1 bacterium | reverse complement strand
ACGCAGCGGGTGCAGACCCAGATTCGCCGCGTGGCGCCGTCGATCACCGCGCGCATGCGCTGCAGATTGGGCTTCCAGGTACGGTTGGTGACGTTGTGGGCGTGGCTGATGCTATGCCCGCTGACCGTACCTCGATCGCATATCTCACATCTTCTGGCCATGGTCTTTACCTGTAGGGAAACTTTTGCCCCGGAACGGGGCGGGAGGGACGAACGATCTCACAAAAACGGCGGCGGCGCAAGCCGCCCGAGAACCCAGAATCCGCCACCTAGGCGCAGGACACCTCGCCGAGAGCGGCTCGTCGGAGTCGTGAGGCGTCCGCCGACGTTGGAAACGTCGTGCCACGGGTGGCTGAGCCGGATCTCGCGCCGGTTGGCCTGCGATTGCCGAAATCCAGGCACGCTGCTTCGGATCGACCCAAGCGAACCGATCGGGGGCAAGACGTTCGAGCGGATCCGGGTTATCCGGAGGGCCCTGCGGCCATAGCTGCCAAGGTGCGGCGGGCCTCGATCAGAAGCTCAGCCGATGGATGGCCGGCGCTGAGCCGCAGCGTCAGCTGGCGGGCATGGTGCACGAGCCGGCCCGGAAGGTCGATGATCCAATAGCGGATCGCTTTCATCCTCTTGGTGACCCAGCCTGCGCCCAGGACAAGCCGTTTCATCAGCGTATTTAGGTTCAAGGCCAGGATCATGGCGCCCCACCACGCGGCGTTGGCGCCGAAGAGCTTGGAGGGCAGCTGCCCGCCCGCCAGGTCGTCTTTCATGACCGCGTGCACTTCTTCGCTTTTGCCACATCGTTGCCGGTGCCACCGGATCAGCTCATCGCCCGGAAGATCGCGGTTGGTCACCACGCCGAAGAGCTTGAAGCGACGAGGTGGGCCGGACTCTGAGTAGGAGATCGTCGGGAACGGAAGTTCGGCTTGATCGCTCTCCATGCCGTCGAGCTCAAGCTGGCGCAAGGGCTCTCGGATCGCCAGGAACCGATAGCTCGGCCCCGTCTTCTTGCGCGCGGCTTCATTGGGCACGAAGCAGACCTCGGCCCATTGCTGGTCGCTGTCGACCAGGCGGCCCCCGACGCGGCGCTGCAAGGGATGCCAGTCCTCCTGCGCCACCTCATAGACCGCTTGGCGGAACGCTGGCGTGACATCGGCACTAACGGCGAAGTCGATGACGCCGAAACGTTCGCTGTGACCTTCGGCACAGTAGCGCAGCAGATCCCATTGATAGCCCGCCGAATCCGAACGCATCGAGACCTTCTCCACGCCCTCGGGCAGAGATTCCAGGCTCTGCTTGAGCACCCGCAATTGCTGAAATCCTGCCGGCACGTTGCCATCGCGAAACTCAGAACGCAGCATTGCCTGTTGCTCGGCCCACCACACGTTCAGGGGCTGAAAGGCTCGGAACTTCTTGTAGCAGTAGAGCGCCTCTTGTTTCTGCGTCTCGATTAGCGTGGCGTCCATATCCAGAGTCGCCGTCGCCTCGGCGCTCTGCCGTTGGAGAAACGCCACACAGGCCTCGTTGACCTTCGACAAGCCCGCCAAAGCGCTGCCCGGAGAAGGGATGAACGCACTGCCTGGCTCACGTAGTGACTCTTGATCTGCGTCGTGGAACGAGGCCAGGTAGCGGCGCATCGCCGAGGCCGAAGGCACCGTGCGCTCCGTCGACTTGCGCCAGCGCCGCTCCAAGCGCCGACGCTCCGAGCGTGGCATCCCGAAGGTCTCCACACGGTGCAGGATCTTCGCAAAGCCCGGGTCGTTTTCGAGCTTCTCCAGATCCTCGACGCACTGCCCACCCGCAAGATTGAGCAAAATCAGCGCCGTCACCATCTGCGCATCCGTCCAGCCCTGCGAATCGCTGCGCACCTGGACGTGCTCGGTGATGGCGTCTCGCAAACCCACCACATGGGCCAGGTCCAGGTAGATCGGAAGACCCGCCAATCCGGTCAGGGACATCTTGTGGGTCTCAACTTCGAGCTGGTACGGAAGAACGCCTTGTGCCACCATGTCTTCACCCCGTTGGTGATCGGTCGTTTGTCGTAACTCGACCTTAACCCCTGTCGTTGCAGGGCGCTAACGGGGTTCCTACTTTTTTGGTGGCGGATCAAGGGTGGCAGCGAGCCCCGTGAGGTAACGCTCGACCAGCTCTCCCAGACGCTCCAGGTCGTAGCCGCCTTCCAACAGGGATACGCTGCGCCCGGCACAGATCCTGCCCGCCGCTTCTGAGAGCCGCTGCCCCCAGCGCTCGAAGCCGTCCGCCGTCACCCGCATGCCGCCCAGAGGATCTCGCTGCCAGGCATCGAAGCCGGCCGAGATCAAGAGCATCTGGGGGCCGAAGCTCACCAGCGCGGGCACCACCTGCCGGTCGAAAGCCTCGAGATAGGCGGTGTCTCCGCAGCCCGCCGGCAGCGGCACGTTCAGCGTCGCGCCCACTCCGGCCGAGGTGCCACGCTCGGCGGCCGCCCCGGTGCCCGGATAGAACGGGAACTGGTGCAGGCTGACGTAGAGCACGTCTCCACGCTCCTCGAAGATGTGTTGGGTACCGTTGCCATGGTGGACGTCGAAGTCGACGATGGCCACCCGTTCGAGCCCGTGGCGCCGCCGGAGGTGCTCGGCACAGGCCGCCACGGCATTGAAGTAGCAGAAGCCCATCGCGGTCGCCCGTTCCGCGTGATGCCCGGGCGGTCGCACCGCCGCGAACGCGGCACGGCTCTCTCCGGCCATCACCCAGTCCACCGCCTCCAGCGCGCATTCGACCGCCCCCCAGGCGGCCGGCCAGGTGCCGGCCGAGAGCGGATTGTCCGCCGAGTCGATCAAGCCGTCGCCGCGCTCGACCGCGGCTTCGAGACGCGCCACGTAGCCGGGATCATGGATCGCTTCGACCGCCGCCCGCGGCCCGGCCGATCCGCCCGGCGAAGCAACGACGTCCCAGTCTCCCGCGCGCAGGGTCTCCAACACGCCGGTTAGCCGTTCCGGCCGTTCCGGATAGCCGGGGGGCGCCCGATGCTCGAGACAGCGGTGGTCGGTGAAGATCCGTAACATGACGGGCGAGATTAACATGCCGGCTCCGGCACCGGCGCCACGGCCGGTGAACAGTAACGCCGGGGCATCCGGATGCCCTCCCGCGCCAGGTGCCGACGCAGGAGATAGACCAGCCTGTCGACCCGGTCCGCGCTCAGGCCGCCGCGGAGCTCGCGGGCGACGTCGCGGCTCGACCAGCCTTCGAGCAGAGCCATCTTCAGTGCCCGCAACTCCAGGCCGCAGCGCACGACTTCAAAACAACGCCGGTAGAAGACCTTGCGCCGTTCCTTCTTGAGCAGCCGCTCCTCGGGGTCGAGCTTCGGCGAGGGCAGCCGCGAAGGATCCGCCGGACTGGGGCTCATGCTGTGACGGCGCTTCCTGGCCCCCTGAAGCCGTTGCCGGTCCACCACCAGACTCTGTGCCACGCACATCACGTAACGCCACAGCTCATACTCCGAGCGACCGCGAAAGCTCCGGCGGCGTACCGCGAGCAGACGACAGTAGAGATCTTGAACCATCTCGTCCAGGTCGGGCCCGGTCAACGGCAGCCCGTGGCGGGCCGCCGCCCGCCGCACCGTGCGCCGGACCTCGGCGCCATGGCGCTTGATGAGCTCTTGCCAGTCGCCGGTCCGCCGCCCGGCAAGGCAGCGCTCCAGAAGATTGGCGGGGTCGATGTCAGTCATCCTCATCTCCTTTCCAGGAAAGAAAGGAGACGCGGCGTCTTGGAACCGCTTCAAACTGACATCGAGGGTGGGGCCGCGTCGAGCGCAAAGCCCCGGGAAGGGACGCTCACTCTAGCACGGCGGGCTCACGGAGCCAAACGCGCCGATCACAGCTCAGAGATCGAGGCCGGCGCGATCGAGCAAGGCCGCGCAGGCGCGATCGGCCTCCCGGCGAATCTCGGCCAGGTCGAGGTGGACCAGGCTGCCGTCTTCGACCAACTGTTCGCCGCCGACGAAGACGTGACGGACATGGGCGCGCGAGGCACTGAAGGCCACCAGATCGTGGAGATCGGTCTGCGGCGCCGACCACAGCTCGGGACTGTCCGCCGACAAGACCGTCACGTCCGCCTGCTTGCCCACTTCCAGGGTGCCGATCTGCTCGCTCATCCCGAGCGCCGCCGCGCCGTCCGCGGTCGCCAGCCGCAGAGCGTCCCGGCCGGAGAAAGACGCCGGCCCGTGACGCTGTTGCTGGAGCAGCGCCGCCAGGCGCAGCTCGTCGAAAGCGTCGAGACGATTGTTGCAGGCCGCGCCGTCACAACCGACGCTGACCGGGATCTGAGCCGCGCGCAGGCCGACGACGTCGGCGACGCCCGAACCCAGCTTGAGGTTCGCGCTGGGGCAGTGCGCGACCGAGAAACGCGACGCTCGCAACCGCTCGTAGTGACGCTCTTCGAGCCACACGCCATGGGCGACGCGCAGATCCGTACCCAGGATGCCGCAGTCGTCGAAGTACTCGATCTCGTCGCGCCCCTGCTTGGTGGCGCGCACCAGATCGGACTCCTCACGTTGCTCCAGAGCGTGGGTATGAACCGGCCAGTCATGCCGCTCGGCGAGCGCCTGAACACCGTCCCACAGCCCGTCGGAGCACGACAGGATGAAGCGGGGATTGATCGCGTAACGCAGACGCCCGCCACCCGCGCCGTCGAATTCGCTACCCAGATGCTCGGCTTCGGCGAGCGACGCGTCGGTATCCTCGGCCAGGTTGGCCGGCAACCCCTCACCGGTGTCCATCAGACACTTGCCGCCGAGACCCCGGAGCCTGGAATCGACCATCGCTTTGAGGTAGCCGCGGGCACCCGGCCCGATGCCGATGTCCTGGACGGTGGTCGGGCCTCCGAGCAGGCACTCGGCGGCGCCGAGAAGCGTGCACCAATACGCGCTCTCGTCGTCATGGGCGGCCTCCAGAGGCCAGATCCGTTCTTTCAACCAGGTCAGCAGCTGCCGGCCCTCGGCGAGGCCACGGAAGAACGTCTGGCCCAGATGAACGTGCCCCTGCACCAAACCCGGTAGGACGAGCTGACCCTGGACGTCGAGCAGCCGGGTGCCCGGCATGACGGTGAGCGCCCGCCCGATCGCGGCAATCCGGCCGCCGTCGAGCAGGACCTCCGCTTCGCGCACCACTGGCGCTCCGGCTTCCGGCCCGGCCATGGTCAGCACATGACCGCCATACAACAGCACCGGCCGCGCGTCGGGCATCCGAGGGCCCTCTAGCGCAGCTTCTCTTCGACGAACTCGACGTGCTTACGGATCTTGGGGTCGTACTTCTTGAGGCGCAGCTTCTCGGTCGAGAGCTTCTTGTTCTTGGTGGTGGTGTAGAAGTAGCCGGTCTCGGCCGAAGAAACGAGCTTGATCTTCTCACGCATGATGATCTCCAGATCTGGTGCGACGACGTCGGGGATCCCGAGCCACGAAACGAAAACCCAGGGCGGCGCCCGGCTCGAGCGAATCCCTGGCTGAGTGAAGTGGCGGGGCCGACGGGACTCGAACCCGCGACCTCCGGCGTGACAGGCCGGCGTTCTAACCAGCTGAACTACGGCCCCGCTCTATTCAGTATCGACTCTGTTGAAACCTCCGCAAGGACCTGCTTCCGCTCCTCGAGCTCTCCGCAGGCCAGCGACTGCTGGTGGGAGGTGTGGGACTTGAACCCGCGACCCCCTGCGTGTAAGGCAGGTGCTCTACCACTGAGCTAACCCCCCTCGGACGCCGAAGGCGCCTCATCTTAGGCAAGGCTTTCGTGGAAGTCAACCGCCCAACCCACCCCGCCATCCGTCTTCAGCAGCCCTGACGACCCGACTGGACGGTCAATAGACCGGAGCTCGCAGTCACTAACTTACGGATATAGAGAAGTTTGTACAAGACTGCTTACTAAGTGAGCGGCCTGGGAGCCAAGCAAAAGCGCTTATT
>JAAENP010000336.1 GCA_024224155.1 bacterium | reverse complement strand
CCTACGCCGGGTTCGTGGTCGGGCTCATCGAGAAGTGGACCGCGGCGGGCGAGCTGAGAGGTAGCTCGCTACTGCGATCGCGTTCCGTGGGCGGCCGGTTTCCGGCCGCCCTTTTCTCATACCATGATCCCCGGGGAGGAGACCGCGTGAGCGGACCGAAGACGGGGCCGACAGGGATAAGGTGTCACGCATCTTGTAGGAAAGAGCGACAGGGATAAGGTGTCACGCATCTTGTAGGAAAGAGCCTCGACCGGCTTGGTGATTCGCGGAGGCGAGCCACAAGGTGGTCCGAATTTCAGGTTTGACTCCCGCTACCGGCGCTTCAGACAGCCTGCCGACTCTTTCGAGGCAGCAGATGGCTCGACGGCGACTTTGGCAGGCACTCTTCTTCCCGACCGCGTTCGCGGTGGGTGACGGAATGGTTCTGGTGTGCGGGTGGCTCGGCTCGCCGACTCGCTTCAGCGCTCACCAGGAGTGACCCACTTGTGCTCTTCAAGAGTGGCCCCCGCGCGGATCTATCTTCGCGATCATCTCATCATCATCGACTCTCCGGCGTCATCCATGCCATCGTCGTGGCATCATCCACGCCGCAGGCGTGCCCTCCTAGAATCTGTAGTATTCCGCCATTCCGCCCACCATCATCCACGCCGCAGGCGTGCCTTCGGTAGGCTGGAGGGATCGTGCGGATGCGGTGCGGCTTGCGCAGGCAGTGCCATCATCCCAGGCCGTAGGCTGTGGCGGCGGTGAGAGCACGGCTGGTCAGGCCGTGCTCGTGTCCGGAGGATGTGTGGAGGTGGTCAGCTGTCGCCGTAGAGCTTCCACTCAAGGTAGCGGATGTAATCGGGATCGATGGGCTCGCAGCGAATCTCGTCGAGGACGGGCAGGAAATAGTGAAGAGATCGGATGGGGTGCAGCGGCCCGGCCTCGGGATCGCGAAAGGTGCGCCGTGCGGCGGCGAGGGAGAAGGCGGCCTGGACCATGGAGTCAGGGACGCCGCGGTGAAAGAGCTGGACGGCGAGACGGCGATCGGCAGGGCGCACCCTGCCAGCGGTGGTGGGAGTCTGGCGATAGGCGTCGAGCACCCGTTGGACGTATTGCTCGCGGCCCAGATCGGGGTCGAAGACCCATCCAAGGTGAGCTAGCGCGTCGCGTGAGTGGCTCATGATTGGGGCTCGCGCAGTGAGGGTCCGTCGATGCGCAGGGTGTGACAGTGGTGGCGCAGTCGGCTCAGGAGCGCCTCGACCATGGGCTTGTTGCCGAGAAACTGGTGCCACTCGTCGTAGTCGAGGTTGGTGGTGATGAGTGTGGCTCGCCGGTTGTAGCGCTCCTCCATGAGTTTGAAGAAGATGTTGGTCTGCTCGGGTCTGAGGTTGAGATATCCCATTTCGTCGATGACGAGCAGATCGAGTCGGGCAAGTCGGTTGATGAGTTTTCGTGAGGAATGGTCGGCCAGCGAGGCGTACATGTCGTCGAAGAGGTCCTGGGCGCGGAGGAATTGACCGCGGTAGCCGTTCTGCAGGGCTTTGAGGAGCAGGCCTGAGGCGAGTCCCGTTTTGCCGACGCCGGTGGGTCCGATGAGGACGATATTCTGGGCTCGTGGGATGAAATCGAGCTCGGAGAGAGTGCGGATTTGGCGACGGTTGACGCCGGGCTGCTTTTTGAACGGGAAGGTTTCCAGGGTCCAGCGTTCGGGCAGTCGGGCGCGCTTGATGCGCCACTCCAGGGCCTGCTGTTGTTTGGCGTGCCACTGGGGTCGGACCAGGCGCAGGAGGAATTCGTGGTACGGGACCTGTTCTTTCTCGGCCCGGCGCAGCTCCT
>JAAENP010000335.1 GCA_024224155.1 bacterium | reverse complement strand
TCTGGAAAGGCCCTCCGACCAACGGCGCATCCCACTCGGTACCGGAGGGATCCAGGAAATCGAGTACTTCCGAGCCCAGCAGATCCTCGATCGCGCCCCGCGCCGCCTCGTATTCACCGAAGGCGTCGTTGAGATCCAGATATATGCTGTGGACGACCAGAACCGTATCGACCGCCGTCCACGGCTCGGGATCGGCGTCGAGCATCAAGTACTCGAACGGCGCCGCATCCAGCCCTTCGAGACCGGCGTTGACGCCATCGGCATAGGCACGAGCCAAGCGGCGCTCGAGCGACGGTAGGTTCAGAACCGTGGTCTCCGCCCGCGCCCGGAAGCGATGCAGTCGCTGACGCTTGTCGGCCTCGACCGCGCTCTCGCCCAGAAGCTCGGCCAGCTCGCCCGCGGCGAACCGCCGCGCCAGGTCCATCTGGAAGAAACGATCCTGGCCGTGGGCGAAGCCGAGCGCCCGGGCGACGTCGATACGGTGCTCTCCTCGAATCGTGGCAACGCCCTGGATGTCGCGCTCAACGGTGACCGGCGCAGCCAGGCCGGAGAGCACGACCTCTCCGTCCAAGATCGGCAGGCTTCCCCTGAGTTGAACCCACGCGAAGCCCACCAGAGCCGCCGCAATGACAAGGAGTATCGCGAAGCTTCGCAGCGCCCATTTCATCTTTTCATCTTTGTCGACTCGCTCGCGTTCTTATCATCGGTGGTCCAGCCGAACCCGCCGACCTGCAGGGTCCTCTTCGTCCGATCTGTAGGATCCTCTCCGTCGATCCGTAGCGGTCGTCCGAGTCGACCGACGCCCCTCGGCCGAACCGGCTCCACCGCACTCAGGCCGGGTAGTCTACGTCAGGCTGAGGCTTCCCGCTCTTCCCGGTCCCACGCCTCCGCCGCCGCGCGTCCACGCTTGACGTCGACGCTCCCGAGCGCGACCAGGCCGACCAGAAAGAAGGCACCGTTCACCAGAATGGCGATTCGCTGAGAGCCGGTCGCAGAGGACACCGAGCCGAAGATAAAAACCCCGGTAACGTAGGCCGCCCGCATCGCCAGTCCCCAGAAGCCGAAGAACTCGCCGCTTTTTGCAACCGGCGAGAACAACCCCACCAGCGCCCGCGACGCCGATTGAAGCGATCCGATGCCGAGCCCCGCGGCGATCGCCACCGGCCAGAATTGGAGCTTGGTGGTCGAGAAATAGGCACCCACCGAAACCACGAGCCACAGCAGGAGAGCCAGCTCGAGGCTGCGCTTGGGACCCAGCTGGTCCTGAATCCAGCCGAAGAGGACCGCACCGGTCGCGGCGGCGACCTGCAACGCAATGAACAGTGTGATGATGTCGCTCGGGCTGAATCCGATCGTTCGCTCGGCGTAGATCGCGGCGAAAGCGATCACCGCCATCAGGCCGCAGGAATAGACGAAGAAGGCGCCGAGAAACCAGGCCAGCTCTGAGAATTGCTTCAACGACCGCCAGGTGGCGGCGATACGCTTGAATCCGTCCGCGGCGTATGCGCCTACCGACCGGCCCGAAGTCCGCTCGGTCCGCTCGCGCAGAAAAAGGACCGTCGGCAGGGCGCCAACCAGGAAGAACAATCCGGTCACCACCCAAGCCGCGCGCAAGCTCGACAGGTTGGCCTCGCTGAAGCCACCGGCGATGAGCGGCTTGACCAGAATCAGGCTGCCCAGGCCACCCAGGTAGCCCAGGCCCCAGCCGAAGCCGGAGATCCGGCCGATGTTAGCCGGCGTCGAGATCTCGGGCAGAAACCCTCCCACCAGGGTCTCACCGAAGGCATAAGCGCAGTTCGAGGCCACGAACAGAACGATTCCCACACCCAGGGCTCCGGGAGTGACGAAGTAGAGGCTGGCTGTACCCAAGCAGCAGAGCAGCCACATTGCTACCAGAAACGGCTTCTTTCGTCCCGAACCGTCGGCGATCGCCCCCAGGATCGGCGCCAGGACGAGCACGATCAGATTGCTGATCGCCACCGCGACGCTCCACCACCAGTCGGCATTGTCGCCCGGTGCGACCAGCTTGGTGAAGTAGATTGAAAACGCGACCGTAACGATGATCGTGGTATAGGCCGAATTCGCGACGTCGAACATCGCCCACGAGACGATCTCGCGTCGCGTAACCGGGGGGTAGTGAGGCATCACGAGACGCAGTGTAGCGTCCAAGGCTCTCGTCTCGTCGCGCGATCATCGGTTTTGCTGGAGCACAACGAGAGGATCTGCCGCATCGGGGACACGATTCCTTCGTGTCCCCTCCCGACTGCTTTTGCCCGAAAAGCCAACCAAGCGGAGGTCCCTCG
>JAAENP010000334.1 GCA_024224155.1 bacterium | reverse complement strand
TGGGTCAGGCACAGTTGGCGGCGTTCTCCCCATCGGCGTACCGGCTCCGGCACATCGCCGCTGAAGATCAGCTCTCGGGGATCCGCCAAGCGCAGATCCTGCAGAGCCTCGTCGGCTCGAGACCACCGGCGCACGAAAAACGCACCCGTCGAAAGGTCGAGAAAGGCACAGGCTCCGCCCTCCGAGTTCCAGGCGATGCCGGCGAGGAGATTCTCCACCTTTCCTTCGAGCAGGTCGGGCTCGGTGACCGTACCGGGCGTCACGACTCGGGTAACTTCGCGCCTGACCAATCCCTTGGCCTGAGCCGGGTCCTCGACCTGGTCACAGATCGCCACCTTGTAGCCGGCTTTGACGAGCTTACCGAGGTAGACTTCGAGCGCGTGGTGCGGGACGCCGCACATTGGGGTTTCCGTCTTCTTGCCCTTATGGCGTGCCGTCAGCGCGACCTCCAGCACCGGAGCAATCAGGACCGCGTCGTCAAAGAAAACCTCATAAAAATCGCCCATTCGATACAGGACGATCGCGTCCGGATGCCTTGCCTTGACCTCGGAGTAGTGCCGAAGCATCGGAGTCATCTGAGTGACCGAAGACATTCGCGAGAAGTATAGCGACACCGCCGGCGGCCGCTCCAAGCACGGCAAGCCGCGGATATTCGCAATCGACACCGGATCCCCGGTGTCCAGCCTCGCCCTGGCCTGGGACGGCGCAGTGATCACCCGCGAGCTCTCTGTGGGCGACTCGTCGAAGCGGCTGCTGCCGGAGCTCGATCTGATGCTGGCTCAAGCAGGAGCCCGTCTCGAACGGCTCGACGGCCTGGTGGGGCTACGCGGCCCGGGCAGCTTCACCGGATTGCGCGTGGGTCTGGCAACGCTGCTGGGACTGCACGAGGCGCTCGGGATCAGGGCGGCGGCAACGACGACTTTCGAGGCCCTCGCCGGCCAAGCGCAGCGGCGTGCGAGCACCATCCAGACTCCGATCTACGCAGCGGTCGACGCCCTGCGCCAGGAGCGATTCGTCCAGCGCTTCGATGGCAAGACCCTCGAACCGCTCGGCGAGCCCGAGATTCGGTCCGAACAAGAGATCGCCCGGCTCGGAGGGGGTTTGGTCATCGGCTTCGACCTGACCGCACTGAAAACTCTTGTCGAAGACGGTCCCGACGGGCGCGGCGCCCGGGGCGAACCGCCAACGATCCTGGATGCGGAGCCTCTGGCTCCCGACCTGCTGACGATCGCTGCAAGTCCGGACTTCATCTGGGACGAGTCGGAGCTGACTCAGCCCCTGTACCTGAGACCGCCGGTAGCCGCGGCGACGCCATCGTCTCGCTGACCGGCAGGCGGGCTAGGCGGGCTTTCCCACGGGGGGCTTGTACGCCACCAGAGCATAGTCCTGAAAGCCGAACAGGAGATCGTCCAAGCGGTCGCGCAACAGGTTAATGCGCGCAACCAGAGGCAGAAGCTCCACTCCGATGCCGTCGGACGGAATCTGCGGCAGACGATCCTCGTCCGCGAAGGGCTGCAGATCGATGCGCTCCACGGGGTCGAATCCACTCAACTCGAGCATGGTCTTGAGGCTCTCCGGATGGACCGGCCGCTTGTGCGTGGGATCGATCCAGAAGCGGCTGGCACCCACGACCATCGAAACCGGATTCGGGGTCTCCAGCACGAGCACTCCCGCCGGTGCCAGGACTCGCCAGGCCAGTCGTGACAGACGCTCGAGTTCCGCCGCCGGCAGATGCTCGATGACGTGAAACGAGACGATGCCGCCCAATGAGGCCTCGGATCTGGCTTCCAATGCCGTAAACAGGTCGCCGACCTCGGCCTCGAAGCCCTTTTCACGGCATCGGTCGACCATCTCGACATTCGAATCGACTCCCGAACAGCGAATCCCGTGGGCCGTCATGACCTCCAGCGCCTCGCCGCGGCCACAGCCCAGATCGAGCACCTCCCCCCGGCCGCTCAGCACGCCGAGATAGGGCTCCAGCCGGTGGGCGATGTCCTCCTCGCGCCCGCGGAATCGATCTTCGAACTCGAGGTACTTCTCGTCGGCAATCGCTCGCGCAAGCTCGGGCTTCTTCGTCGCCCCCTCGCCCTCGGCAACCGCAAGCAGGCCTCCCAGCCGACCCCAGCGCTCGCGGCTCAGCTCTCGATAACGGTCCAGCTTTTGGTCCAGCTGTGAAAAGAGGGCGGCGGTGTGGTCCATGACCTCGTCGTAGCCCCGGTTGTGGAAGCCCTCCAGGTGGTCGAGGCGATCCGCGTGCGACCGCAGGAAGTCCGAGTGCTGGCGCTCGAGATTCTTGATGTCGCGTCCAGCCGCCTTGTGCACCGCGACTAGCTCCTCCGTTTGCTTTTCTCGCGTCTCGCGGAGATCTCGAACCAGCTCGGACTGAATCGTCTGCAGATCCTGCCCCAGAACCGCGATTCCCGAGCTCAGCTCCGTGCGGGCCCTAGCGAGCGTTTTGCTCAGTGCCTCGGCCTCGGCCGCCAACGGCGCAATCGCCTCGATCTGGTCCTGAACCGTCAGGTTGTAGGCTCTCTGGCGCTGCCACAAGTCCGCTTGAGGAGCCTTGACGAGGCCACGCAGCAAGCGTTTGGCCAGGACGATCACCCTGCCGAGCCAGCCTCTGTGGCTGACAATCGTGAACTCCCGGTCCGCTTCCCAGAGCCGCCGCCAGTCGGAGAGCTCTCGGTTCTCCCGACTGCGGAGGGACTCGACTACCGCCTCGGAGATCTCACCTTTGCGATCTGTCATGGGATGGTTGCAAGGATGTTTCGAGACCGCGGCAGCCTACCATGGGCCGGATCAGCCGCTCGCCTCGTCGACCACCCCGGTTCCGCTCGCGGCTTACCGAACTCGCACGACGCCCCGGGCGAGCGGCTCCTGATTCCAGGCCTCGTACCAGACCGCGCCGCCCAGATTGAGATCCACGACCAGCTCATAGCGTCCCGGTTTCCTGGGCCACTTGACCTCGAGCTCGGTAGCGAGCTCTGACGCGCGGGGCACGCGGCCTTCGAAGCCCTGCAGCCGTCCGGCCACCGGCCGGTCGCCCTTCCGTCGCGGCAGCGAGTAAAGCCGGTACCCGAGGCGGGTCGGGACCATTTCCGAGCTCGACCAGAATCGGTAGCCGGTGTTGCGCACGCGAATCGGCACGTCCGTGGCCTTGCCCGCGCGGCCGCTCCTGGGGAGCTCGACGCTCATGGTCACGCCCCTGAAGAACTTGGGCACCAACCGCATCGAGCCCAGGTAGTGGAGCTCGGCGCTCGAGGCCGGCGCGGATGGCTGCTCATCGCCCGTCGCCCGCAGCCCAAACCGATGGGTCCGAGAGTGGGGCCTGGCAGCGGGGTCAAACCAGTACTTGTGGCGACGTCTCGAAGGCTCGAGCTCGATCTCCACCAAACCCCAGACACCGCTCTCGGTCGGTTGCATCTCGAACCTCTTCTCGGGCCCCTGGCCGCGATAGACGACCTCACCCACCGCGCTGTCTGCCCGCGCCAGAAAGCGAACCACTCCGGCCTCTCGCCGACTGGCGTGGAGCACCTGAGCCAGCGGTTCCCCAGCGCGCAGGCTGAAGCCGGTCGGATCCACCACCGCATAAGGATCGACGAAACGAAAAAACTCGTTGGTCCAGTAGACATCCCGCCTACCGTCAATCGCGCGCGCCGTAGCCTCGTAGGGCAGAAGCCTGAAGATCCCCGCGTAGGCATGATTCTGGCTCGAATCGTCAAGCTCGCGTGCGCGCAGAACCGAAGCGAAAGCCGACGAGAACACGACCAGGGCCACCAGCCAGGTCGCGGCCAGGGCACCGCGCGAAGCGCCCCCGCGAGGCATCAGCAAGAGCGCCGCGTATCCGGTCAGAAAATAGCGGTTGCCCAGAAAAGTAGCGCCGCCGAAATAGTTCCTGGGCATCCAGACCAGATAGAAGACCGCCAGCGCGACGGCCGCGGCCAGAACCGCCCAGGCCACGGCATCCGGTCGCCTGAGGCCAGCCAGCAGCAGCAGGAGAGCGGCCGGAAAGTACCAGAAAAGACCGGTATGACGCCCGAGCCAGAAGTAAGCGGCGGAATAGAGGCTCACCTCGGGCTGCCACTCGGGCCGAAAGCCCACTCGTTGGGTAGCCAACGCGACCGTTTCGTCGAACTGCTCCTTCGCGAGTTCGGCTCGCTCCCCGACCGGATAGCCACTGGCGGGGTTGAAGGTGGCGCGAACCGCCTTGTACGGAACCAGCGCTCCGGCCAGCTCCCGGTTGAACAGGAACCCGGCGCCGGCTACCAGCAGGACGATCCCCGCCAACACGGCGGAGCGCTTCAACCGACCCCGAAGAAGCCACGCCAGAGCGGGCGCTCCGGCGAGTGCCAGGTTAGGCAGCCTCATCGAGACGACGAGCGCCAGCAGCGCCACCCCCAGGTACGGCGACCAGGACCGGTCCAGGACCCCGATCCAGAAATCCTCGAGCCGGCCACCGAACCGCGACCGGCCGTCAGACCGGACCTTCGTCCTGGGACGCGCGCTGCCCAGGCCAAGGACCAGCCCAATCAGGGTCAGTGACGCCTGCAGCGAATCGCTCATGGTCCAGGCTACGTAAGATAGAAACACCCCGGTGCCGGCGAAGGTAGCTACCGTTGTGGCCGGATTCGACGCTCCCGATCGGGCCAGGGCCGCCCAGCCCAGCAGCAGGGCCAGAGCCAGTGCCACGACGTTGAGCGCGATCAACCCAGCGACGCCTGCCAGCCGATACCAGGGCGCCGCAAGCAGCGCGTAAACGACCGGCTTCGAATAGGCTGTTTCGTCACCGAAGGCCTGCAGAATCACTGCTTTGCGCCCGACCTGCGGAGCCTCGTTGAGACGGTCCAGATCGGCGTCGCCAAACACCAGGTCGCCGTCGAGCGCCAGGCTCTCGACCATCGCCAAGAAGGTGCCCTCGTCGCCACTGACAACCGACGCCGTGCGACGCGCGGCCAGAAGCGAAAGCTGGCAGATGACGGCCACGACCAGCAGCACGGCCGCGAGCTTGAGGTCATTGCTTCTCTTTGACACCGTGCGTTTCGACATGGATTTCCGCTGCTCGGATTCTATGGCCTGGGCACCCAGGTTGCTTGCCCGGCGGTCGGCGAGGTGTTATTCTCGACTCGACCAAGCTGATGAAGGCATCCCCTCGCAAGAACTCGAATCCGGATGGGGCACGCCGCGCACAGTGAGAGCTTGTCGGCACGACTTTGCAAACTTCGTGGATTCACTCCACATTTCGTTTTTCGGTACTACTGCCCGGTCCCATGGGGACCGAAAGGAGGTCACGCGCTTTGCCGAACCTTGATGACGGCCTGAAGAAGGAGCTTCTCGAAACGGACGAGGAATTCCGCCGCCTGTTTGAGGAGCACCAGAACTACAAACAGCGGTTGAACGTGATCAAAGAGAAGTCGTTCCTCTCCCCCGAGGACGAGACCGAGGCCAAGCAGATAAAGCTCCGCAAGCTGGGTCTCAAGGACCGCATGGAAGCGATCGCTCGAATGCACCGCCAAGAGCGGGTGCCGGCCTAGACCGGAGACCCCCCCACAGGCTGTCCGATGGGAGAGGGCCGTCACGGCCCTCTCTTTTTTGCCTCCAGAGCCACGCGCCATAACCCGAACCCCACGGAAATGACATTCGCTCGTGAAGCCTGGGCCTTCGTGTTGCCTGTGACCCTGCTCGCAGTTGCGGCACTGGTGCTCCACTGGCCCAAGTCGGCGCTGGCGCTGGGGCTCCTGGCAGTTCTCGTTCTAGCCTTTTTCCGAGCACCGAACCGCAGTTTTTCCGGACCCGAGGAAACGCTTCTGGCGCCGGCCAATGGCACGGTCACCGGAATCGAGGTCGTGCAGGAACCACTGCTGGGGCCCGAGTCCTACCGGAGGATCACCACTTTCCTGTCGGTCTTCAACGTCCATGTGCAGCGCTCGCCCGCCGCTGGCCGGGTTCAGGAGAGCAAGTTCAGTCCCGGACGGAAGATCGCCGCGTTTCGACCCGAAGCCGGCGAGGTCAACGAAAGCCATTTCGTAGTCTTGGAAACTGCGCACGGCGACAAGATCGGCGTCAAGCAGATTGCCGGGCTGGTCGCGCGCCGGGTTGTCAGCTACCTTGATACCGGCCAGAACGTGCGTAGGGGAGACCTCATCGGAGTGATCAAGTTCGGCTCGCGCGTGGACCTCTACGTCCCCGAAGACTACGAAGTGTTGGTCGACAAGGGGGAGAAGCTGATCGAGGGTCTGACTCCCGTCGCCCGGACATCGAGCCAGCGAGCGTCCCCCACTGCCGAAGCCGCGGGGCCAGAGTCGTGACCAGGATGGCAATCTGGGGCACGGAGAGCCTCCTCGGCCGGGAGCTCAAGGACACCCTCGCTCAGCGTCGAGACCTGTGGGACGACCTCAGGCTCCTCGGCCGGGACCCGGACTCGAGCACGGTAAGTGAGATCGCTGGCGAGGCCGTCTTGATCCAACCGGGCACCGAAGAGAACTTGAGCGATGTCGACATTCTCTATGTCTGCGGCGAACCGGGAGAGCCGATGGACATTCCGGCCGGCCTGCCAGAGCACGCCACGACCATCATTCTCGCCGGCGACGAACCGATCGACGGGTTCCCCGCGGTCGTCGCGGGCGTTAACTCGGATGTCCTCGCAAGAGCCGGCCAAGCGGCGACCCTGTTGAGCGCCCACCCGGCCGCCGTCGCGCTGGCGCAGCTACTCAAGCCGCTCGCGGACCTGGGTCTGGAATCGTGCACGGCCTCGGTGCTCCTGCCCAGCTCGACCAAGGGCCAGGAAGGGATCGACGAGCTCCTGGCCCAGACTCGGTCGATCCTGGCCTTTCAGCCGCGACCGGAGGAGCTCTTCGGTTGCCAGCTCGCCTTCAACATCGCGCCAAGCTCCTTTCCGGGTGGCAAGATCGCCGAGACCGTGCGCGAGGTCCTCGGTGACGACAAGATTCGAGTCGCGGTGCAGGCGTCGATCGGGGGCGTGTTTCACAGTCTCCTCGTCGGCGCCCATGTCCGGTTGGCAGCGCCCGCCGACGAGGCTGCTGTTCGACAGGCTCTCGAGGCTTCGCCGAGCCTCGAGTTCGCCGAGCGGCCGGAAACCCTCGGCCCGGTCGATGCGGCCGGCTCGAGCTCGCTGCACCTGGGCGCGATCGAGGCCTCCACGGCGCCGAACAGCTTTTGGCTCCGGGCGGTGATGGACAACCTGACGGCCGGCGGCGCCTTGAACGCCATCCGGATCGCCGAAGCGGTCCTCGAATCCGACGGCTACACGATGTAGGCGACGGGGCGCCGCAGCCTTGTGCCCACCGACGTGCCTCCAGCGCGAGAAGGCGGTCTCGAGCTTGCTAGGCGCCGCCGCCTGAACCGTGAGGATCCACTCTGCGCTCGAGGTACTCCTCCACCGCAAGCAAGCCGTCCTCACCCGCCATCTTGACGATATCGAGCAGTTCGCTCATCGTGGTCACCTCCTCGAACTGCTCGTTGACGAACCAGTCCAGAAAGCGCAGCGCGATGTAGCTCTTGTCCTCGTTCCCCTGAGCTACCAGGTCGTAGATTTGCCGGGTCACCCGTTTCTCCGACTCTAGAGCCAGCTCTACGGCCTCCCGGGCACTCTCAAAGGCACACTTCGCCGCCGGAATCGCGGGGATGGCCAGCGGGCCGCCGGCATCGACCACGAACTTCTGGAACTTCATCGCGTGCTCTCGCTCTTCCTCGGCCTGGAGATAGAAGAACTCGGCCAGCTTGGGCAGACTCCGACCATCGAAATAGGAGGCGATCCCCACGTACTGCATCGAAGCCCCCATCTCATGCCCGATCTGCAGGTTCATGCCTTCGATCATCTTCTCGCTAGCAATCATCGTTCTCTCGTCCTTCCTCGCACTCGGTGGTTTCTCTGTCTAAGCCCGGCTCGTGGCTCGGCGTGGAACAAAGTCGACTCCGGACCGGTTGCTATAGTAACGCGCTGCCGGCGCGGACTCGGATCCGCGCCACTGGAAGGCACGGCTTCCAACCTTTGCGGCTGATCCAGCCGCTACCCCGGAGACGACTCATGTCCGAATCAGCAGACAACCGCCACCGCGTCATCATCCTTGGTTCCGGCCCCGCCGGGCTCACGGCCGCTCTTTACGCGGCTCGCGCCAACCTAGCGCCCCTGGTGCTCGAAGGCAACCAGCCCGGTGGTCAGCTAACGATCACCACCGACGTCGAGAACTACCCGGGCTTCCGGGAAGGGATCCTGGGGCCGGAGCTCATGGAGAACATGCGGGAACAGGCAAAGCGCTTCGGCGCGCAGGTCAGGTTCGAGGAGGCCACTTCGGTGGATTTCTCCAAGCGTCCGCGGGTCGTCGAAACCGACGAGGGCACTTACCGGGCCGACGCGCTGATCATCGCTACCGGCGCCAGCGCGATGAGCCTGGGCCTGGAATCCGAAAAGAACCTCATGGGCTATGGCGTGTCGGCTTGCGCCACCTGCGACGGCTTCTTCTTCAAGGGCAAGGAGCTGGTTGTCGTGGGCGGAGGAGACTCGGCCATCGAGGAGGCCATCTACCTCACCAAGTTCGCAACCAAGGTCACCGTTGTCCATCGCCGCGATGAGCTGCGCGCCTCCAAGATCATGCAGGACTGCGCGATGGCTCATCACCAGATCGAGTTCCTCTGGGACTCGGTGGTCCGAGAGATCCTCGGCTCACGTGAGGACGGCGTCCGCGGCGTGACCCTCGAGAACGTCAAGACCGGGGCGGTGACAGAGTTCGCTTGTCAGGGCGTCTTTACCGCCATCGGTCACAAGCCGAACACCGGCTTTCTCAAAGGACACCTGGACGTGGACGACAAGGGCTACCTCATCGCCGAAGAGCTGAGTACCCGGACCAACGTCGAAGGCGTCTTCGCCTGCGGCGACGTCATCGATTCCACCTATCGTCAGGCGGTGACCGCTGCCGGCTCCGGCTGCAAGGCCGCAATCGACGCCGAACGCTGGCTCGAGGTTCAGGACTGATGGCGCGCCCAGCCACGCTCGGCGAGCTCAAAGCGTCGGGATACTCTCCTCGAAGCGTCAAAGACGAGATCAGGTTTCATCTGAGGCGCAAGCTCGCCGCCGGCGAGCCGCTTTTCCCCGGAGTCCTCGGCTATGACCGAACGGTCATCCCGGGAGTCGTCAATGCGCTTCTGGCGCGGCACGACTTCATCCTGCTCGGCCTGAGAGGTCAGGCCAAGACGCGACTGCTCCGCGGCCTCACGGATCTTCTGGATGACGCCATCCCGGTCCTCGCCGGAAGCGAGCTCAACGACGACCCCCTGGCGCCGATCTCGACCTACGGCCAGCGTCTGATCGACGAGACCGGCAACGAGGCTCCGATCGAATGGTGGCCGCGAGAGGAGAGGTACAACGAGAAACTGGCCACACCCGACGTCTCGATCGCGGACCTACTCGGAGATATCGACCCGATAAAGGCGGCAACCAGGAAGCTCACCTTCGCGGATCCCGAGGTCATGCACTTCGGAATCGTGCCGCGGACGAACCGCGGCATCTTCGCGATCAACGAGCTCCCCGACCTCGCTCCGCGGATTCAGGTCGGTCTGCTCAACATCCTCGAGGAGCGGGACCTCCAGCTCCGGGGCTTCCCGGTCCGGATCCCCCTCGAGATCCTGATGGTGTTTTCGGCCAATCCCGAGGACTACACCAACCGCGGCTCGATCATCACGCCGCTCAAAGACAGGATCTCTTCACAAATCCTCACCCACTACCCCGGCGACGTCGCGACCGCCGCCGAGATCACGGGTCAAGAGGCGTGGACCGATCGAGAGTCGGAGCTGCCGCCACTGAGCGAAGAAGTAACTCATCTCGTCGAGCAGATAGCGTTCGCGGCCCGCGACAGCGACATGGTGGACCAGACCTCCGGAGTCTCCGCCCGGATGCCGATCTCGGCGCTCGAGCTTCTGGTCTCGAATCTCGAACGTCGTGCGCTCATCCACGGCAAAGAGGCCGCCACCCCGCGTCTGTGCGACCTCTACATGCTCCTGCCCGCAATTACCGGCAAGCTCGAGATGGTCTACGAAGGGGAGCAGCAGGGCGTCGAGGTCGTGGCTCGCCAGATCATCGGCGATGCAGTCAAGAAGCTCTTCGACAAGCACTTCCCAAAGGTCGAGCGCGCGGTCGGAAGCGGCGGCGACGACGACACCAGCATCTACTCACCGATCGTGGCCTGGTTTGCCGAGGGTAACGAGGTGCTGATCTCGGACGAGCAGTCCGCGGAAGAGTACCGCCTCGAGCTCGACAAGGTCCCCGGCCTCTTCGACCTGGTCGCGGCCAACTCCGACGGTGGCGACTCCAGCACCGACGCCTTCGGCGCGGAGCTTTTGCTCGAGGGACTCCACCAGTACCTCAAGCTCGGCCGCGAAGATCTCGACAGCCGGATCACCTACAAGGAGATGATCAAATTCCAGCTGCTCAAGCCGCGCTCGGCGAGGACCTGATGCCCGATGCGGCATCGCTTCTTCCATCTCGATCCCGATCTCATCCAGTCGATCCTCGACGGGCTGAGCTTGGAGCGGCTCTTCAACCAGCTGCTGCTCGCCTCCGGCGGCGACGCAGAGAACGCCATGGAGTGGATGCACGAGCTCCAGGAGCGCGGCTACATCGATGAAGGCATCGATCTCGAGGCCTTCTTCGACACTCTCGAAGATCGGCGCCTGATCGCGAGGGACGGCCAGGGCGGCGTCATGCTCACCGGCGCCGGGGAGCGCAGCATCCGCAAAGAGGCCTTCGAGGAGATCTTCTCGAGCCTCTCGCGCAGCTCCACCGGTTATCACCCGGTCAGGTCCGTCGGCGAAGGCTCCGAGCAATTGCCCGAGACGCGCTCGTACCGGTTCGGCGACGACGTTCATCGCTTGGACGCGACCTCTTCGGTTCGTAACGCCCTCAAGAGGACCCTCGGCGACCTGGAGCTCGCCGAAGACGATCTCGAAGTCCACGAGACCGAGCACTTGACGGCATGCTCGACGGTGGTCGCTATCGACGTCTCGCATTCGATGATTCTCTACGGCGAGGACCGCATCACTCCCGCCAAGAAAGTGGCGCTGGCTTTGACCGAGTTGATCACCACTAAGTACCCGAAGGACTCCCTCGGTGTGCTTCTGTTCGGAGACCGCGCCGAGCGTATCGAGCTGTCGGACCTGGCCTACGTGGATGCGGGACCATTCCACACGAACACGCGGGAAGGCCTCCAGCTCGCCCGCTCCATGCTGGCGCGGCAAAAGCAACCCAACAAACAAATCTTCCTGATCACCGACGGCAAGCCGTCCGCGATCACCGAAGGCGGATCGGTCTACAAAAACCCCTTCGGACTCGACATGAAGATCGTCAACCGCACGCTCGAAGAGGCCGATCTCTGTCGCCGCCAGAAGATCGTCATCACCACGTTCATGCTGGCCACCGATCCCATGCTGACCGACTTCGTCGAGAAGCTGACGCAGGTCAACCGTGGCCGCGCCTATTTCGCCTCACCCCAGGACCTGGGTGAGTTCATCCTCGCCGACTACATAAAGAACCGAAGAAAGCGGCTGCACTAGGGGGACTGCAACCGACGGTCGCCTCTCGGCAGAGCAATCGGCCAGGGAACGCCTGTCTCCAGCCCGCGTCTACTTGGCCTTCGGTCCGCCCACGACCTGCTTCGCTTCACCGGCCTTGACGACCCCGTCGGTCGTCGTGTGGTTGATCAAGGCCAGTAACTCCGGTTTAGCATTCGAAGGATAGCGGCGCGCGAACTCGCTGAAGGGCATGTCCCGCCGCAGCTTGACGACCTTGACCCGCGCCGGCTGAACGTTGAGAACCCGCCGGTCGGTCACTCGGTCGAAGCTCCCAATGAAGGCGCCGACCGGCCGGCCGTACGTCGACCACTTGCTCTCGAGCGTGTAGCCGAGCAGGCGGTAGGTGTTGTCGTTGTAACGGAGGTACGCGACCTGCCCGCGCAGAGCGTTCTGCTCTTTGGGTACCTTGAACTCGATCGAGGCGGCCGGGAAGCCGTGGATCTTACCGGTCTGGATGCGTCCGGCTTCGAGGCCCTCCTGCGCGGTAAACGCCTTCGCCGCGGCCACCGGGTCGGCCTCGGACTCGAGCGTCAACACGGCAATGGCATCCTGAGCCTCACTCTGCCCGACCACCGCCTGGGTCTGGTTCTGAGTCGCCCAGCCGCTCGGGAACTGGATCTGGAACGCCAGGTCCGGGTGCAGGAAGACGTTGTCCTCGAAATACCCTTGACGCGGGTTCGGGCCGAAGACCATGCCGTCGAGTCGATCGAAGTAGGTCGGCCGGTTCCTCTTCGAGCCACTGAAGTCCTGCGCCATCCTTTCGATCTGCTCGTTTATCCGCTGAGCTCGCTGGTCCGGATCGGGATGAGTCGAAAGCCAGTTCGGCAGGCGACCCGCGCCCGCAAGCTCGCCGACGTTCTTCAACACGCCGAAAACCTCGGGCATCTCGCGGACGTCCCAGCCGCCATTGACCGTGTAGCGCACGCCCAGGTCGTCCGCCTGGCGTTCGTCGTCTCGGGAGTACTTCAGGAACAAGAGGCCCAGGCCCTGCTGCGCCAGGTCGCCGAACTGGGCAAACTCCGGCGACACGATCATGCCAACGCCGAGCCCGATTCCCGCGAGCTGTTGCTTGCTCATCCGGTTGGCGCCGTGCCGGCCGGTGACGTGCCCGATCTCGTGCCCGAGGACCGACACCAGTTCGGCCTCGCTCGAGAGATGGGTCATGATGCCTCGGGTGACGTAGATGTAGCCGCCCGGCAGCGCAAAAGCATTGACGATCGGGTCGTCGATCACGGTGAACGTCCAGGGTAGGTCCGGCCTCTCCGACAGCGCGGCCAGCTCTTGTCCCAGGGCCGACACGTAAGCCTGCGCCTGGTCGTCGGGATAGACGCCCATCGAGGCCAGGATCTGGCCGTGGGCCTCCTTCCCCATCGCGATCTCCTGTTGCTCGCTGATCAGCATGAGCTGTCGCTGCCCAGTCGCCTGATTCACCGCACAGCCGCTGCTGAGGGCCGCAGCGAGCACCAACACGCCGAGCCTCGTTGTGCGACCAGGCGTCGCTCGACTCTGTTTCCTCATCGAGAATCCTTCCCGCCCTCATCGGGCCTATTCCAAGAACGCCAAAAAAGCGAAATGTCGTATAGGGTCGCTCCCTCGCACCGTCCATTTTAGCCCGCTTCGCGACATCCTCCAGATACAGCGGCCGTAAGACCGAACGCAATGGGTAAAGCCAAAGAAACAGGCCGACTTCGGCTGCGATTCTGGCGCTTGACCGGCATCAACATCCTCTCGAACCTCACGGTTCCCCTGGCATCGCTGGTCGACACGGCGATGCTCGGCCACCTTGCCGACATCCGGTTTCTGGCCGGCGTCGGGCTGGCGTCGATCATCTTCGAGTATGTCTACTGGAGCTTCGGCTTCCTGCGCATGGGCACCACCGGCTTGACCGCCCAGGCCCACGGCTCCGAGGACCGAGATGAGCTGCACCAGATCCTCGTGCGTGGCCTCTTGACGGCTCTGGTCCTGGCAGCCGCGGTCCTTCTGCTCCAGCGCCTGCTCGAGAATGCCGGCTTCGGACTTCTCTCCGGGGCTCCCGAGGTCGAATCCGAGGGCCGGCGGTACTTTCGCGCTCGCATCCTGGGCGCGCCGGCCACCCTCGCCAATTTCGTCCTGTTAGGTTGGTTTCTGGGTCGAGAGCGCAGCCACTTCGTGCTCACCATGACCCTCGCGGCCAACCTCACCAACATTGCACTGGACTACGTTTTCATCATGCGCATGGGGATGGCAGCCTACGGCGCGGGCCTGGCCACGGCTGCGAGTCAGTACGTCATGCTGGGCGTCGCGGTCGCTCTCCTGTTTCCGGAGCTTCTCCACTTCCGGGTTGGATTCTCGAAACTCTTCGAGGCTCACAAGGTCAGGGAGCTCTTCGCTCTCAATCGCGATATCTTGATCCGAACGATCGCGCTGGTATCGGCGTTCGCGATCTTTCTGAACTTCAGCGCCATCCTCGGGACTGTCGTTCTGGCCGCCAATACGGTGCTCGCGCGGATTCAGACCCTGGCGGCCTATCTGATCGACGGCGCGGCGTTCGCTACCGAAACCCTGGCGGGAAAGCTGCTCGGTTCTCGGGATCGGGCGGGACTCACCCGGCTTCGCTGGTTGGCCCTGTCGGGAGGGGTGGCGCTGTCGCTGCCTGTGATCGTCCCGATGCTGCTCGCGCCAGCCGGGATCCTGGGCATTCTGACCAGCCATGGCCCGACCCTGGCCGCGGGCGGCCGCTACTCCGTCTGGCTGGCGCCTACGCTCGTCTTCGGGGCCCTTGCCTACATCTACGACGGGCTCTTTCTAGGGCTCACGCGCGGCCGGACACTCCGGAACGCCATGTTGTTCTCGACCTTAATCGTGTTCGTGCCGATCGCCCTGTACGCGCTGCAGCACCGCAGCAATGATCTTCTCTGGCTGGCCATGGTGGCCTTCATGATCGCGCGCACCCTGTCCTTGGCCCTCGCCGATAGGTTGCTCCGAGAACCACTGTGAGCTCAGCGCAGAGCTCGTGTGACGAATTCGGCATCCTCCTTCGGTCCGGCGCGGCTACAATCGCCAAGATTCGCCATATCTCCGATCCCCCACCCTGAGGTATCGACTATGAGATCAAGCCATCGCTCGCTCTACATACTCCCCACTCTTCTGCTCGCGCTCGTCTGGACCGCACCGGCCTGGGCCGACACCGAAAGAGCCGGACAGACCGCCAGCGGCGCGCACTACCGGTTTATCGTTCCCGATGCCTGGAACGGCGGGCTGGTCATCTGGAACCACGGTTTCTCCCTCAGTCCGATCGGACCGGTCTCGGCGCAAGACACCGAGCTCGTCGAGTTGTTCGCGCTGCCCCAGGGCTACGCCGTCGCGGCATCCAGCTACTCGTTGACCGGCTGGGCGGTCTTCAAAACCAACCAGGATCTCGAGCAAATGGTCCGGGCATTCGAGGACGAGTTCGGCGTGCCCAACGAGGTCCTGGTCGTCGGGGCATCTCTCGGCGGCATCGTAACCGCCGCGGCTCTGGAGAAGGCCGACCTCGGTGACGTCACCGGCGCCCTGACGATCTGCGGTGCGGTGGCCGGCAGCCGGAACTGGGACGGTGCCTTGGACATGCGCCTGGTCTACGACATGGTCTGCGACGCCAAGAAGACGCGCATTCCGGGTGGCGCCAAAGGACTCGACAAGAACTCGTCCCTCGGCCAACGGGACGTCGCGAAGGCCGTCAACGCCTGCTTCGGATTGAACAAGGCCGCCGGCAAGCGCAAGAACAAGCAGAAGAAGAGACTGGCGAAGTTCCTGGAACTGACCCAGATTCCCGGGAGCTTCGTCCACACCACGATGGCCTACGTCACCTTCGCGATGGCCGATCTCGTCTACGATCGCAAGAAAATGAAGGGCAAGCAGGGCGTCGGCAACGCCAACGTCAACTACGGCGACGCCGACACCAACGCGAGTATCGAGCGCGTCAAGCCGAAGAAATCGAAAGCACGGAAACTGCTCAAGAACTACACACCCAGCGGCAATGTCGGCGACGTCAAGATCGTCTCCATTCACACCGACAAAGACGGCCTGGTGATCGTCGAGAACGAGCGCGAGTGGGCCAAGGTCGTTCCCCGCGAGCAGCTGAGCATCGGAATCGTCGTCGAGGACGAGCCCAGCCACTGCGGTTTCAGCAAAGCCGAGATCATCGGCTCCTGGGAAGCTCTGCAATCCTGGATCGAAGGGAGCCCTCGGCCGACCGCCGAGGATCTGCAGGCCTCGTGCCATTTCTGGGGGCTATTCGTCGGTGGCGCCTGCCGGTTTGATCCGGATTACGAGATCCCGGATATGGACGGACGCGTCCGGCCGCGCTGATCGCGACGCCACCCATCGCTAGAGCTCTCCTAGGCTCGACGCTCGTGGATTCTTCGGGCGTGGTGGGCGTTGTGATAGAGCGTGAAGTGAAGCAATTCGCGAATCGTCATCATGCCGAGCAGTGGGTGTCTCGCTCTGAACCGGTCCAGGGCCCTGTCACTCCAAAAGCCGATCGCGCGGTCCAGGTCTCCGCCCGCCTGGTTCCAGCGCTTCATCACGAACGCGCGCTGCTCGTCGGGCTTGCCGGCGATCTCACGTGCGGTCGGGTCGTAGGGACCTGAAGCCTGGCCGCCGGCGGCCAGCGCGGCCTGATAGAGCTCCCGCACTTCCTCGAAGCCGCGCGAGCCCCTGAAGGTGCAGCCAAACCGCAGCGCCAACAGGGCTTTGGGCGCGCTCATGCCGCGGGCTACCGCCCGCACCGCCGTGGCCAGATGCCGCAGGTGCTCGGCCGGCGACCAGTGTTCGCCCTGCGGTTCCAGGAATTCCCGATCGGAGAGCTCGCTCACAAACGAGACGATCTCCATATGGAGGTCAGAGAGGCCCGCGTGAAGCGACTCGGTCGAATGCGGTGCCTGAACTTCGAACATGGCTCTGTTGGAGATACTAACGCGACTGGGGCACCTCGACCCTCCGCGGCGCACTGATTGCCGGTTTGGACGCCGCAACGCCACCCGCCGTAGACTGGTCAATGAAAGGAGACCACAATGACTCGTTCCTGCCTGTCCATCTTGCTTCTCCTGGCGCTCGTTGCGGCGACGGCTCACCCGATCACGGCCGAGGAAGAAGCCGAGCGCGTGCTGGTCGTCAACCTACCTGGAATCCAGACCGTTGACGGAACAGTAGAGGTTGCGGGTCCGATCAGTCAGACCAAGCTCTTTAGCCTCACGCAGGAGGTGGTGAGTCCGGTAGGGCCCGAGCAGACGACGGACATGGTTCTTGCCGGGACGCTCCAGAGTGCCGGGTTCGGAACCGCAGTTTTGAGTCTCGCAGGCCAGATTCGGGCCGCCTTCTATCAGCCCGGTCGGGTCGGAGCCATCTTGGTTCCGGATGTCCAGCCCGCCCAAAGCGCCTTCTTGGAAGAGGGGCAACTCCTCTTTCCGCTTCGTGTTGAAGCCGACGCCGCGACCGAAGGCGGGATCTACTTCTCCTCAGATCAGCCCCTGTTTCGCCTCGGTTTCGACCGCTACCGGGTCTACTTCTACAACACGACCGACCGTCCGGCAACGGTCTCCCTGTTCGCCTATTTCGGCAACTGAGCAGCGAGCCGCACGCCGCCACCCCTTCGGGCGGCGCGGAGCCGCGCCGTCGAGACTAGACTCGCCAGCGCGGTCGCCGCTCGACAACGACCGCAGCAACCCACCGGAGGAGGCCCATGGCAACCAAAACCGACTACGGCATCCGAACACGCCTCGACATCCCGTACACCGAAGCTATAGAGAAGACGACCCGGGCCCTCCAGGATCAGGGGTTCGGAGTCCTCACCGAGATCGACGTCAAAGCCA
>JAAENP010000333.1 GCA_024224155.1 bacterium | reverse complement strand
TCGCGGGCGGGCTCGAGCCAGGCCTTGATGCCTTCGAAGTCGGGGTGATGTCTGGGGTTCTCGTCGATGGGGTAGAGGATGTCCTTGGCGGCCCAGTAGTCCAGGGCAACCGGATCCTGACTGGCGGCCAGGCGGTTGACGCGCGTAGTAGTCACCTCCGGGAATCCCGAAAGCGCCAGGTGTGAGACCCAGATGGCGTCGATGATGTTGAGCACCGGCGTTCGCACCGACACCATCATCTTGCCGCAGGTCTCGCCAAGGCCGGAGTAGTGCCGGTAGTCGAAAAGCTCGCCGCCGCTTGGCATCGACAGGATGCCATAGACGTGCTTGAGCGACGCGGTGATCTCTGAGCCACCGCGGTCATGGTGCTTGAGCACCGGAACGTTGAGCAGCTTGAGGTTCTGGGTGTATCCGCTGCCGGTCCAGATGCCCTCCTTGAGCTCGACTCTGTTGCCGCGGGCGGTGGTGAAGCACGGGTAGGAGACATCCTCGAGGAGCTTGTAGCCGTCGGTGGAGTGATCGGAGCTTTCTATGAAGCTGGCGTTGAGAGGATCGAGCAGGTAGTAGGAGACCCTCGAGTCCGCGATCAGATTGTCGACGACGTAGGTGAAACTGTGGTGGCTCCGGTTGGCGTTGGCGTGGACCGATCCGTCGCGGTAGCGGGTCGTCGCGGCGCACTCGAGGCTGCCGTAGCCCTGGCCGTTCTCGATGATCACGACCTCGCCGGTGAAACCGTCCGGATGATCCAGGAGGATCTGGATGAGGCCACGGATGACGTCGCTGTTCGTGCAGCCACGGTACTTCCACTGTGCGTTGACCTTGATCAGCACGATGTCGTCGGCGGCGATCATGCCCTTGCGGCCGGCGAGTGGATCTTTCTTCCGAGAGCGATAGAACTTGAGACCGCCGGCCGCCATCAGGTAGAGCAGGCAGTCAACACCCAGGTGATGGTTCGGTCCCAGGAGTTTCTTGCGGAAGGGCTGATTGGGTATAGCTCTGACGGAGAAGATGTCGCTGGTGGTGGGGCGGCCCGCCTCGGCGATGGGAGCCAGAGGGCCGAGCATGGAGAGCGCAACGCCGCCGGCCGTCAGCTTGACGACCTCTCGTCGTGTCAGTTCGTCGTAGTGGGCAGCGCTCATGGCGGATCCCGACCGGCCTTCTGCTGAGGTCAAAGCTCAGCCTACGGCTGAGGTCGCGCAGATGCACCGCCCCTTTGGGTGGGCGGTGGGTCAAGACTCGAGGGCGGCGCGAATCGTCCGAGTCAACTCGGCGAGCCGGTACGGTTTCTGGATGAAACCGGCAAGGCCCCGGTCGGCAAACCGGTTCGTCGTATCTTGTTCGGTAAAACCGCTCGAGAGCACGACCTTGGCGTCGCTCTTGATCCGGCGGATCTCGCGGAACGCCTCTTCACCACCCATGGTGGGCATCGCGAGGTCGAGGACAACCAGCACGATCTCGTCCGCGTGCCGGCGGAACATCTCGACCCCTTCCTTGCCGTCTTCGGCGACCAGGACCTTGAAGCCCAGCCGGGAGAGCATCGCGTGGGCTACGGATCGCACCGTAGGTTCGTCGTCGGCCAGCAGAATGGTCCCGTTCCCCTGCCATTCCTCATCGGGCACTGGCTCGGGCGCTCGCTGGGTCGGTGTCTGGTCGCTCGCCGGCAACAGGACACGGATCGTCGTGCCGAGGTTCGGTTCACTTTCCACCCGGATGGCGCCCTTGTGTCCGCGGACGATGCCGAGTACGGCCGCGAGTCCCAAACCGCGGCCCGTGGATTTGGTGGTGAAGAACGGATCGAAGATGTTTTCCCGGGTTTGGCTGTCCATGCCCGCGCCGCTGTCTGTCACCTCCATGTAGACGTAGACTCCGTCGCGAGCCTCGTCGGCTGCGTACCCTTCCGCAAGGTAGTCCCGAGCCCAGTGAACGGATCCGGTCGCGATCGAGATCGTGCCGGCCTTGTCCCCGATCGCCTCCGCCGCGTTGGTCACGAGATTGAGTGCGATCTGCCGAATCTGGGTAACGTCGACTTGGACGGCAGGGAGGTCCTCGGCAAGCTCCAGTGCGACGCGGATCTTCTTGGACACCGAGACCTCGACCAGCTGCGAAATCTCTCTGATGAGCACCGAGAGGTCCGTCGGCTCGACCATGAACTGGCCCTTGCCCGAATAGGCCAGCATCTGATTGGCGAGATCCGCCGCCCGGTCGGCGGCGGTCATGACGTCTTCCAGGTGTTCGCGCGCCGGCGACGAGGAGTCGATGTATTGCAGCGCCAGCTCCGTGCCACCCAGGACGCTTACCAGGAGGTTGTTGAAATCGTGGGCGATACCGCCGGCGAGTACGCCGAGACTCTCGAGCTTCTGTGACTCCCGCATTTGATTCTCGAGCTGGCGCCGTTCTTCTTCCGCCCGGATGCGATCGCTGATGTCCTGCACCATTCCGACCATGCGGGCGGCCTTGCCGCCGTCGTCGCGGTCCACGTGCCCGATGCTGTGCAAGTGCACCACCGCACCCCCGGGCTGTTCGAGCCGGAACTGTACGTTGTAGGGCTCGTCTCGTTTCAGGGCGGCGTTCATGCGTTCGGCGACCCGCTCACGATCCTCGGGATGGACACGCTCGAGAAACGAGGCGGCGTTTGGAGTGAACGTAGCCTCGTCGGTTCCGAGCAGGTTGTGGAGCTCCTGGGTTATCGTGAGCCGATCCCTCGCTACATCCCAGTCCCAACTTGCCACCCGTCCGATGCGCTGCGCCTCCACCAGCAGCGTTTCGCTTTCTTTCAGTGCTTGCTCCGCCAGCTTTCGATCGGTGACGTCGAAGGTCGCGCCGTCCAGCCAGAGCGGAGCCCCGTCCTCTCCGTACTCGGCCCGCCCCTTTTCGTAGACCCATTTTTCTCGACCCTCGGCGGTGACGATCCGGTACTCGAGGACGTACGGTTCCTTGCGCTCGACGGCATCGGCCACGATGCGCCGGACCCTCTCGAGGTCGTCGGGATGCACGAGGCTCGAGTAGGTCCATCCGGCGCCTCCGCGAAAATCACCGGCGGGATATCCGGTCAGTCTCTCCATTTCGTCACTAACGAACTGGACCGACCATTCGTCGTCGGCGTCGCGGCGATAGACCGCTCCTGGGAGGTTGGAGATCAGGGTGCGGAGTCGGCGCTCACTGGCCTCTAGTTCGTCGAAGAGGCGGGCGTTCGCGATGTACCCGGCAAGGCGGGGCGCGAGCAGGCGAACGAGCCGGCGAGTGTCCTCGGGGATGCCGTCGACATTTGGAGAAGCGCAGTTCAGGGTTCCGATGCACTCGCCTTCGTGCGTCAGCGGTACGAGGTAATCGGAAAGATAACCGGCGGCGATGAGCTTGCGGTCGACTTCGTAGTCGGTCGATTCGGCCCGGAGGTCAGATCGGTACCGCGGCTCGCTGCCTTTGACTACCTCGCTCAGGACCGTGCTCGGGAAAGGAAGCACGCCCCCCTGCTCGAGGTCGGCGACTCCCTCCGCGGGCGACGCGAGCCGAAAGGCGACGCCGGACGATTCGATGAGGGCGACCGATGAATGCGGGATGCCCAGCGTT
>JAAENP010000332.1 GCA_024224155.1 bacterium | reverse complement strand
GTGGTCCCAGGAAATCGGACAGTTGGTTAAGGTGTATTCCACCGATTAAGCCCATCTTCTACAGTTGCGTCGGGTTGAGGGGCCTGAAAGCCGCGGAAAACCTGGGGTGAAGGGTCGGGCTGGCTCAGAATGTAGTGCCACGTTTTGAGCCGATTTTTGTTGATTTGGCGATCCCTTTCGGCGATCTTGTGCGCACCAGCATGAGGCCGCCATGTACTTCCGCAAGAAACAGTCCGGGGGACGCCTCTACCTCCAGATCGCCGAGAGCCGGCGCGAGGGTAAGCGCGTCCGCCAGCGCGTGATCGCCACCCTCGGTCGTCTCGATGTGCTGCAGGCCAGCGGCCAGCTCGATCGTCTGGTGCGCTCGGGCGCACGCTTCGCCGACAAGGCCATGGTGCTGAACGCGTTCGAGAGCGAGACGGCAGAGCGGGTCGGGACCTGGCGCATCGGCCCGGCCCTGGTGTTCGAGCGGCTGTGGCAGGAGACCGGGTGCCGGGCGGTGATCGAAAAGCTGGCCGCGAACCGCAAGCACGCCTTCGCGCTCGAGCGGGCGATCTTCCTCACCGTCCTCCACCGGCTGTTCGAGGGCGGTTCCGACCGCGCCGCCGAGCGCTGGCGCGAGGACTACCGCATCGCCGGGAGCGAGGACCTCGACCTGCACCACCTCTACCGCGCCATGGCCTGGCTCGGCGAGGAGCTGGCCGAGCAAGAGGACGCCGATACCGCCTTGGCCCCGCGCACCATCAAGGACCTGATCGAGGAAGAGCTGTTCGCCCACCGGCGCGACCTCTTCGCTACGCTCGACGTGGTGTTCATGGACACCACGAGCCTGTACTTCGAAGGCGAGGGCGGCGAGAGTTTGGGCCGGCGGGGCTATTCCAAGGACCACCGACCCGACCTCAAGCAGATGATCCTCGCCGTCGTGCTCGACGGTGACGGCCGGCCGATCTGTTCGGAGATGTGGCCGGGCAACACCGCCGACGTCACCATCCTCGTCCCCGTCGTCGAGCGCCTGCGCCGGCGCTTTCGCATCGGTCGCGTTTGTGTCGTCGCCGACCGCGGCACGATCAGCGCGGACAATCTCGCCGAGCTCGAGAGCCGCGGCTTCGACTACATTCTCGGCGTGCGCGAACGCACCGACAAGGCGGTAGGCGACGTCGTCCTCGCCGATGACGCTCCTTTCGTGCCGCTCACCCTTACCCGCCGCGGTAAGGAGATCGACTACGGCGCCAAGGCGGTCGAGGTTGCCGGCGTCCGCTACGTTGTCTGCATCAACCATGCCCAGGCGGCGAAGGACGCCGCCGAGCGTGGCGCCATACTCGAGAGCCTCAAACGTCGGCTCGCGCAGGGCGACAAGGCCCTCGTCGGCAACGCCGGCTACCGTCGCTTCCTCAACACCCTGGGCGACAAGCGCTTCGCCATCGATGCCGCCAAGGTCGAACAGGAAGCCAAGCTCGACGGCCTGTTCGTGCTGCGCACCAACACCGCCATGAACCCCCTCGAAGTCATGCTGCGCTACAAGCAGCTTTGGACCGTCGAACAGCTCTTTCGCGCCGCCAAGAGCCTGTTGGCGACCCGACCCGTGTTCCATAAATTCGACCGCACCATCCGCGGCCACGTCTTCTGTTCCTTCCTCGCCCTCGTCCTCAAGAAGGCCCTTGAGGACAGCATCGCCAAGCGTGGCGAGCAGGTCTCGTGGGGCGACATCATCCGCGACCTCGACGCCCTCGACGAAACCGAGATCGCCCAAGACGGTAAGCGCTTCCTCATCCGCGCCCAGCCCAAGCCCGCCGCCAGCCTGGCGCTGCGCGCCACCGGCGTCGCCCTGCCCCCGACCATCCGCCAGATCGACGTGGCCGCCTGACGCGCTACGCAACATATCCCTAAATGTAGTGCCAAGCCCGATTCCGGCCGCGAAAAACGACGCCCGAACAATTAGTTAGTAAAACGCACTGTAGAAGATGGGCCTAACCGAACCTAGCAGCGACTTGGCCGGAACGATTGGCGTCAGCGGCGAACGTTATGTCCCGAAGCCGCCTTGCAACTCGGCCCTTGGATCTTAAAGTCTTTGCTAAATTCAGCATCCATTGTTGCTATGTTTTTGTTT
>JAAENP010000331.1 GCA_024224155.1 bacterium | reverse complement strand
GGTGGAACCCCAACCTGGAGCCGCTTGCCACGTATAGGTCTGGTGGGAGCTCGATCCGACTGGGCCCACGTGGTGCTGACCCGATTCAAGGAGAAACCATGAGACGTCGCAAGACTTGTACGTCCCTGACCCCGAGCCTGCTCTTCCTCTCACTGATTCCGCCGGCGGCGGCTGACTCGCCCGAGCCGATGCCGTTCGCCGAACGCCGGACCCTGTCCTCCAAGGTTCTGGGAGAGGATAGAGAGGTCCTGGTCTCCACACCCCAGGGCTACGGCACCGGCCAGAAGAGCTACCCCGTCCTCTATCTCACCGATGGCGACGCCCACCTGCTGCACACCGCCGGCACGGTGGGCTTCCTGGCCACGAACGGCCTTATCCCGGAGCTGATCATCGTTGGCATCCCCAACACCGACCGCAACCGCGATCTGTCGCCCACTCGGGCGACGATCACGCGGGACGACGGTACGGTGATGGAATTCCCCACCTCCGGCGGCGCCGAGGAGTTTCTCGAGTTCATCTCGACCGAGCTCATGCCGTTCGTGGAGAAGAGCTACCGGACCCAACCCTTCAAGATCCTGGCCGGCCACTCCCTCGGCGGACTGTTTTCGACCTACACCTTCGTCAGCCAACCGGATCTCTTCCAGGCCTACATCGCCGTGAGCCCGGCGCTGTCCTGGGACGACCAGCTGGCTTTGAAGCTGGCCGAGGAGCTCTTCGCCGATCGCAAGAAGCTGAACAAGACCTACTTCATGACGCTGGGCGACGAGCCCGGGCAGATGGAGGAAGCCTGGAACGGTCTACGGACCCTCCTCGCCGACACCAAGATCGACGGCTTCGCCTGGGGCGCCAGGCAGATGAAGGACGAGAACCACGGCTCGGTCGTCCTGCGCAGCCATTACTTCGGTCTACAGAAGGTCTTCGAGGATTGGCAGTTACCGCGGGATCCCGAGACCGGCGAGGTCCCCGGCGGCCTCGACGCGGTGGTGGCCCACTACCAGGGGATCTCCGAGAAGTACGGTTTTTCCATAACTCCGCCGGAGCAGATCATCAACGGTCTGGGCTATCAAGCCATGGGGCGCGGCGACCTCGCCGTGGCGATCGAGATCTTTCGATACAACGTGGCGGGCAACCCCCACTCCGCCAACCCCCACGACAGCCTGGCCGAGGCCCTCGAGAACGATGGCCGGTTGGAAGAGGCCCGAAAGGGCTACGAGATGGCCTACGAGCTGGGGCAGCAGATCGAGGACCCCAACGCCGGGGTCTATAAACGGAACCTGGATCGGGTCCTGGCAAAACAGCAGGAAGGTGCCGGCGCAGGAGAATCCTGATCGGCGGTGCTGGAAACCGCCCCCGAATAGGAGCCGGTACGACGCCGAGTCCCGACACGTCGACCACCACGCCGACCACTTCCATGTGCCCCGGCGGTCGCGACCACAATCCGCAGGAGTACCATCGTGAAGACCAACACTTGCCTCACGCTGACCCTGATCCTGACCCTGACCCTGTCCCCGGCGGTGCCCCTGGCCGCCGAGAGCGGCAGCGACTGGCCGGCGTGGAACGGCCCCAACCGCGACCTGACCACGCTCGGCAACGGAACGTTCCACCGGAGGGGAACAGGTGACGGGGCCGAGCGCCCGGCCTTCGGTCTCGAACGCCTCTGGTCCAGGCCCCTGGGCTCCGGCTACTCGGGCATCCTGGTGGTCGGCGGGCGGCTGGTCACCGCCTTCTCCGGCGGCGAGTCCGATTTCGTCGTCGCCCTCGCCGCGGATACCGGCGACGAGCTCTGGCGCTACCGCATCGGCGAGGCCTACAAAGGTCATGACGGCTCGAACGACGGTCCCCTGGCCACTCCGACGATCTACCGGGACGTGGTCTACGGCCTGGGCGCGCGCGGTGAGCTCTTCGCGCTGCGGCTCGCCGACGGCCGCGAGGTCTGGAGACGCGACGCTGTCGACGAGCTCGGTGCCCGGCCGGCCCTGTACGGCTTCGCCAGCGCCCCGACCATCGTCGGCGGCGTGCTGGTCGTCGAGACCGGT
>JAAENP010000330.1 GCA_024224155.1 bacterium | reverse complement strand
TCACAGTGCGCGCTATCGGCGCAAGCCACGCGGCGGGCCTGCAAGTCTGGGGAGAGATTTCGCCTTGCGGGCGAGTTTCTGCTGCGCGTTGGAAGGCTGCCGTCGCCGGGCGACTCCGCCCTCGGTGCGGTTCTTGGGGCGCAAGGTGTTCTTCGGGCTGTGGGTGGTGCTGCTGCCCGTGTTACGGGAGGGTCCGAAGGCACAGCGATTGAGCCGGCTGGAGGAGCATTTCTGCGTGAGCCGTCGGACGCTGTTGCGCTGGCGGCGTTGGTGGCGCGAGACGTTTCCGGCAGGTCGGTTCTGGCAGTCAGCGCGGGGCTGCTGGGCTCAGCCGGTGGCGACGGAAGCGTTGCCGGGCTCGTTACTGGAGGCCTTTGCCGGCGTTGAGGGTACGGCTGAGCAGGTGGCAGCGGTGCTGAAATGGCTCGCTCCGCTGAGCAGCAGTCCATGGCTCTGAGCAGGCTGGGGGATGTTCGCTGTAGACCCGCAGAAGATGCGTCTGGATGCCTGCAGGAGGGGCTCTTAGTCTCGTTTCGACGGCGCCACTACCGGCGTCGGGAAAGGAGAGACTCATGAGCAGACCTTCATCGCACGAGCGCTGGGCCCACCTGCGTTTCGCTGTCGTGGGACCTTTGCTGGCCTCGCCGCCAGGGCGTGGTCAGCTGCGCGAAGAGCTCCAGCGACTGGCGCAGAAAGTGTGGCAGCACCCGATCACCGGTGAGAGCGTACGCTTCGCTGTATCTACGATCGAGCGCTGGTACTACGCAGCACGCTCGGGCCAGGATCCGGTGGGCGTACTGCGGCGCAAGCCCCGCAGCGACCGCGGCCGGCAGTGGGCGCTCAGCGTGTCGCTGAGAGACGTGCTCCGCCAGCAATACAGCGACCACCCGAGCTGGAGCTATCAGCTTCATCTCGACAACTTGGCGACTCGGATTCGCCAAGAGTCGAGCCTGGGTCGGCTGCCCTCCTACGCTAGTCTCCGGCGCTACATGCTCGCTGAGGGTCTGTCTAAGCAGCGCCGAGTGCCGGTCCGCGAGCTGAAGGAAGGCGAGCGTCGCGCCCGCGAGCGCCACGCCTCGCGGGAGGTGCGCAGCTATGAGGCCGAGTACGTCGGCGGGCTCTGGCACCTGGACTTCCATCACGGGTCTCGCAAGATCCTCAATGAGCAAGGGCAGTGGGTCCGGCCTATTCTGCTCGCCATCCTCGACGACCACTCCCGCCTGGTGTGCCACGCCCAGTGGTACTACCAAGAGACGACACAGAGTCTCATCCACGGTCTGCTCCAGGCCCTCTGCAAGCGCGGTCTGCCCCGATCTCTGATGACGGATAACGGCAGCGCGATGGTGGCCGGCGAGACCACCCAGGGCCTGCGGCGCCTGTCGATCCTGCACCAGACCACCTTGCCCTACAGCCCGCACCAAAACGGCAAGCAAGAAGTCCTCTGGGCTCAGGTCGAGGGGCGCCTGCTCGCCATGCTCGAAGGCGAGCCGGACCTGAGCTTGTCGCAGCTCAACACCGCTACCCTGGCCTGGGTGGAGCTGGAGTACCAGCGCAGCGTTCACTCCGAGACCCAGCAGACGCCTCTGGACCGCTGGCTCGACTCACCCTCCGTCGTCCGACCCTGCCCGCCGGAGGGTGAGCTGCGCCTCGCCTTTACTGTCGCCCACACGCGCATCCAGCGCCGCAGCGACGGGACCATCAGCGTGGAAGCAAAACGCTTCGAGGTGCCTTCGCGCTTTCGCCACCTTCGCCAACTTCACATCCGCTACGCCACCTGGGATCTGCGCTCCGTCTGGCTCCTGGACGAGCACGCCGGCACCGTGCTCGAGCGCCTCTATCCCCTGGACAAAACCAAGAACGCCAACGGCGTGCGCCGAGCGATCCAGAAGCCACCGAGCGAAGAGATCCCGTCGCAGGCGCCAGGCATCGCGCCGCTGCTCAAGAAACTGATGGCCGACTACGCCGCCACCGGACTGCCCCCAGCCTACATCCCACAGGAGGACCCATGACCCAAAAACTACGCGCCCTCTTCGGGCTCAAATGGAACCCGTTCTCGCCCAATGTGCCCGCCGAGGCCCTCTGGAGATCCTCCCAGATCGAGCACTTCTGCTGGCGCATCGAGGAACTCGTGCGTGAAGGCGGCTTCGCCCTGATCACCGGAGACCCTGGTACCGGCAAGTCCGTCGCATTGCGCATCCTCGCCCATCACCTCGAGCCGCAGCCCGACGTCCTCGCCGCGGTGCTAACACGCCCCCAGAGCAGCCTCGGCGACTTCTACCGCGAGCTCGGAGACCTCTTCGGCGTCACCCTCGCACCCCACAATCGCTGGACCGGCTTCAAGACCCTGCGCCAGACCTGGCTCACCCACGTCGAGGCCACCCGATATCGTCCCATACTGCTCGTCGACGAAGCCCAGGAGATGCTCCCTTCCGTGCTCGCCGAACTGCGCATCCTTGCCTCCACCGACTTTGACTCGCGAGCCATCCTCACCGTCGTCCTGTGCGGCGATCAACGTCTTTCCCAGCACTTGCGCCGCGACGAGCTGCTGCCCGTGGCCAGCCGCCTCCGCGTCCGACTCCCTCTCGACTACCTACCGCCCAAGGAGCTGCTCGAGTGGCTGCGGCACGTCCTCGAACAGGCCGGACAACCCCAGCTCATGACCCCCGAGGTCATGACCACTCTCACCGAGCACGCCGCCGGAAACCTCCGCGTACTTGCCACCATGGCCAACGAGATGCTTGCCATGGCGGCCCGCCGAGAGCTCACGCAGATCGACCAGAAACTCTACTTCGAGATCTTCGCCAACCAGCCCAACCGACGCCCAGCCGGCCGAGCACATTCCCAGCAAAGCATCAAATGAACAACCAACACCACTACGTCCAACGGGTCCTCGACCTCTACCGCGATACGCCCGGAACCTCGGGCCGAGTAAGGCCCGCCGACCGACGCCTCGCCAAGACCTTCTACCAGCGGGAAGTACCCATCTCGACCGTCCGCGCAGCACTGCTACTCGCCGTCTCCAGACGAACCTTCCGAACACTCGACACCGACCCGCCACAAACCATCAGGTCCTTGCACTATTTTCAGCACGTCGTCCAAGAGCTACTCGATCAACCGCTGCCGGACGGTTACTACCTCGACTACCTCTGTTGGAAACTCGCTCCCCTTCCGCCAAGCCTCACTGCGCCGGACGACCATCAGATACCGTGATCACGGTCCCATCGATTACCGTGATCGCTCTCACCAGCGACGACGAGGGCGCCGACCCATGACTACCTCCGGACAAGTCCGCTCCCAGCTGATCGACGCCCTGCGCCTCGACCTCGTCGGCCCGCGCCCGGGCGAGCCCGGCCACGACCGCTACCGGGACGAAGTCCTGCCCATCGCGCCCTCAGTCTGGCGCAGATGCAGATGTTTACCGATATCGCCCTCAACGAAACGGCGGGCCGCCTCCAGAGAGACGACCCGCCGTCAGCGGCTCAGACGGCTGAGGCGTCTTCGCCTGTCGGTCCGGCCGGTGAGTCCTTGGTTGCCGACTCGGATTCGGCTTCGACCTCAGCGGCTTCACCGCTGGCTTCTTCCTCCTGAGCGGAGGAATCGCCGTCCGGGTCCTGCTCGGTGCGGCCCGGCCGGGTGGTGGACGGCCGGACCTTGACCGCCAGCTCGTTCTGGCCGGCGAAGCGGCACAGGTCTTCGAACTGGCGGGCGACGCGCACGAAGACGTTGTTGTAGTCCTTCATGGCTTCGCCCTTTTCGACCAGGGCTTCGTCGATGTCCCGCTGGAGATCGTTGAGCCCGCCGAGCGCCGAACGCAGCGCGATACAGCGGGTGCCGAGCTCCTCGGCCTGCGGCTTGAGGTCGAGCGGCACCTCGAACAAGGTCTCCCCCAGGGTCGCCTTGAGATCGTC
>JAAENP010000329.1 GCA_024224155.1 bacterium | reverse complement strand
GGGTCGGCGGTGTCAGCGCCGAAGGCGCTAGCGGATCCGGAGTCTTGGCCCCGCCGAAAAGCAGCCTTACAGCAGTACATCCGGGAGAACGGGGACTCTCTGCGAGCCGAGTTGGCGCGCGCCCGGGCGCGAAAGACTCTGGACTCGACCGCGCCATGGCCCGGCTTTCCGAAGGACGCCACCGAGTGGGTTGAGTGGATCGACCAGAACGAGGACACCTTCAGGGAGGAGATGAAAGTGGTGCGCCAGGGTCAGCACCGCTCCGCGAACGTCCGCGCGGAGGCTCCGCAGAAGTACGAGCCAGCGGCGCGGCTCGAAGCACCGGCTTTCCGCCCGGCGCCCTGCCGACAGGCCGGGTCTCAGCCGCCTCCTTGGTTGGGGCTCGTCTCCAACGGCTTCTTCACTCTTTGGAGGCAGGAGATGGCCCTGACGACGTTCATCTTCGCGTGCGATGTGATGAGGCAGCAGTGGTGTCTGGTGTTCGACGACCCCGAGGAACTCGGGGACGGCAGCAGAGCTTGGAGGCTCCCCATCGAGACGCCGCTTCGCGACGTACTGCTCCCGATCCACGTGGCTCTGCCGGCCTCCCTCCTCGCATACTCCGGCAAAGTCGAAGTTCTGAAGAACGAAGTGACGGTTCGGAAATACACTCCTACCGGGGTCTTCCTGCAGCTGACGTCCTCGGAAGTCGTGGCAAAAACTCCTCGGAGGCGGTCCAACAAGGACGAGGGTGCCGACATGAGCGGCGCCAGCGATGGAACGGAGGCTCTCGACAGCGAAACGGACGACGAGGACGATCCGGACAAGGACGAGCTTTGGAGCGCAGCCTCATCGGACGAAGAAATGCAAGCGAACGATGCGGACGACGGGGCCTCGGAGGAATCCGCAGGAGTTCCGGAGGCAACACCGCCAGGGTTCGACCCGAGCGATGCTGCCGAGGAACTCCCGGGTTCCGCCCGCCTGCCGAGAGGTACCCCTCAGGCGCCGAAAGGTACCCACAAGGTGGCGTGGCATTCGGCCTATTTCACTTTGACACACGACCGCCGTTTCGACGAGATCCGGATGCGCGTCAAACCGAGGTGGCTGGTCCCAGCGCACATGGGCACGGATCACCCGAACAGATCGCTGCGCTCCAGCCACTTCAAGCAGCACGAAGACCCTGTGCGCGTCACGTACCTCGTTCTTCGCGCCTGGGCCTTGTGGCGCATGCCGCGAAACGGGTTTTTGCACGCGGCGAGTGAAGGCCGGCAAGACGCGTTCAGAAGGGAATGCGAGGACCTGCGACGCGAACTTATCGAGGTCGGCGCGACCGCGAACGACGAGGCCTTGTCTTTTTTGCACCTATGGGCGCCGCCCGAGTGTGTGTCCGGTGGATGACGGAGCGATTGTGACGCGCGAAGCAGGCAAAACGGGGCCAGCGGGACAAGGAGTCGACAGGACGGGAGGGGCCCGGATGGATGGGTTCCCCGTAAACTTCCGTAAAGTGCCGGCAACTTTCCGTAAGCTATCCGTAAATTTCCGTAAGTTTCCGTAAGCTTT
>JAAENP010000328.1 GCA_024224155.1 bacterium | reverse complement strand
GAGGCGGCGCCAGGGTTCGACCCGCGCGTCGCCCCGGCGGCGGGGCGTCCTTGCCAGGGTTCGACCCGCGCAAGGGCCCCCGCCGCCGGCGGCCGCCTCGGCGGCGCGTTTTGCGGAGCGACTCCCAGGACGATTCGTCGCGAGACGGAGCGCTCGGAATCTGTGCCGGACAAAAATGAAATAGGTGTTGTTGGAAGGCTTGGAAGCTCGACGAACGGGGGGTCGACAAACGCCGAGCGGGGAACGAGGCTCGACGAACGGCGAGCGGGGAACGAGGAATGAACCGGAAGCATTCTCTCTCTCTCTCTCTCTCTGCTCTCTCCGCATTTGACTTCCCTTCGCGCCCCTGGCCCGTGCAACTGCACTCCAGCACGCACTTCCGTCCACGTTGAACTCCTTGCCACGGCTGCACTGCTGCACAGTGCCACGGTCAGTTCCCCCGGTTGTTGGTTCAGCTCTCGGTCGCAGAGTTCGCTCGCTCAAGCTGCGAGCGGCCCGCAATTTGGCGCCGCGGTTGATGGACTTGCGCCCCCCTGGGATCGAGCTCATCTACGAGCGCATCGCTTCGTGGCGTCCCATCGCGCGGATCGCCCTGTCGGAAAGAGAGGGTCGGCTCGGGGAGCGCGAGCTCGCTGCCGCTTGGGCTGTCCACGTTTGGCGCCTTCAAGAACGGGCGGGGGGCAACCTCCTTCCCGCGTGTGTCGATTGCGGCTCTCCCACCGGTTGCTTCTGCGATGCCAACGACTTATCCGGCGCCGGATGCTGCCGCTCCCTCTGCACCGAGTGCGACAGGGACGCCGGAGGACTCTGCCGTCGCTGCCGCCAGTGAAGCCTCTTCGCACGACGACGGCATCGCCGCGGAAGACGCCCGGAACATCCGCCGGTGGGACTCCCTGTCGTCGTCCTGCCACTGGGACGACGAGACCCTCCACATGGGTCCAGGACCCGGACCCGCTACGCCGCCCCTCGATGTGCCGAGCACCTCAGATGACTCACCGGCGGGAACGGGACCGGCTGCCAAGAAGAGAAAGAGTGGAGAGTCGGAGCTGTCCGACTCTCGCGAGTCGCCGCCGGACTCGGAGCCTCCTGTGACGGCGGGGTGAGTGCCGCCGCCGCCGCGCGGCCGGCGAGGCGAGGAGTGAGGTCCTGCGCGCTGGCGGAAAGGGCTCGACCCGCTCCGAAGGCGACCCGGAGCCTGACTGCCTCGCGCCTGTCGCTGCGACGACCTGCGCCGTGAGGTCCTGCGCGCTGGCGGAAACACCGACACATACACGCACCAGGCACGCCCTTGCCCCCTTCCCCCCCAACCCGGTTTCCCTCCGCACTTGGCACCGTCCTCCTTACCCCTTCCCCTGTCCCCCTTCTCCCTTCCTTCCTGCGGGCCCTGCGGGTACTCCTTATCCTGGTGCGTGGTCGTCGTCGTCGGCTTCGTCGTCGTCGTCGTCCTCGCCCTCGTAGATGTCTTGAGCGACGTGGCTTCCGTTGTTTCTGTCTTTGCGTCGACCTTGCCGTTCCAGGATCCTCTCTTTTTTGTGTTGCCCACAACGGCAGACCGAGCTGGTTCTACTCTCGAGGTTGTTTCCGCTGCTCCTCTGCTAGAGTCCTGTCGCCGACGTCGGCTTCGTTCGCGGCTTCGCAGCTCACGCGCGTTGGCGGAAGGACTCCCACACAGACCGACGACACACCCTGAACCCTTCTCCCCCTACCCCCCCCGTCCCCCTCCCCCACTCACCCCCCTCGTCCTGACCCCTTCCCCTTGGCTTCTTCGCACTTTCCCCTGGCCCTTTCCCCAGAGCACGCCGCAACCCCCGCAGCTTCGTGCCTCCAGCGGCCTTCCCCTGGGCCCGTCCGCCCGTTCCCTGTCGCAGCCCTGTCGCTGAAGTTGCTAGGAAGATGGCCTGTTTCCTCTCACGATACGGTGTCCTCCGCGATCTACACTGGGCCTCTGTCCGCCGCGCTCCCGGCCCGACGTCGATCCGCGCCTCGGGCGCGGCAGGCGTC
>JAAENP010000327.1 GCA_024224155.1 bacterium | reverse complement strand
TCGACGCCGGGCGGCTGGAGGGATTCCGGGTTCCAGGGTCGAGATTTCGCAGGATTCCGCGCCAAAGCCTCGTCAAGTTCATGAAGGAAAACAAGATCCCCCTCGATGCCATCGAGTCCGGCAAGAGGAAGGTTCTGGTTGTCGATGACGACGCTGAAATCGTCGAGTTGATAGTCGACGTGCTCGCGAGGGACGGCAGGTTCGAGACCGAGACCGCCTCGAGCGGGTACGAGGCGGGGATCGCCACCGAGCGATTTCGGCCCGAGTTGATACTGCTCGACTACATGCTGCCTGACGTCAACGGCAACATCGTCTGCCAGGCGATAAGAGGCAACCCCGAGTTCGAGAACATCAAGATCATTGTAGTAAGCGGCGTCGTCAAGCGCGATGAAATTGCCCAGCTGATCAAGTCCGGCGCCGAAGATTTCGTAAGGAAACCATTCGACGTCACCGAACTCACCGGTAAGATCACCGCGGTCCTGCAAATGAGCTAGGACACCGCGGTCGGTGTGGCCGGTCACAAGTCAAATGGTCGACACAAGACAGGGACGACTTTATGCTGGACGTACTACCTAATCCCGACACTTCCGCCCGGCAGGTGGAGCTTGCCGTAGCCCGGCTCGATTCGCTCTCGACCCTGCCGTGCGTCGGGGTACAGGTTCTCTCGAGGCTCCGGCAGGGGCAACTGTCGCCGGCGGCGATTGCCGGGATAATCCGATTAGATCCGGCCCTGGCGGCGAAGTGTCTCTCGCTGGTCTGCCGGCGCGGGATCAATCCGACTGCTGGA
>JAAENP010000326.1 GCA_024224155.1 bacterium | reverse complement strand
GCTACGGGTGATGAGGTTCGATGAGGTCTATGGACGTTTTGAGCGGGGATCTTTGAGCTGTGAGCAGGCAGCGGATGTGCTTGGCGTTTCGCTCAGCACGTTTCGGCGCTACCGGCGGCGCTATGAGGCGGAAGGGGCCTCGGGGCTGTACGACCGCCGCCTTGGCAAGGTTTCGGCGCGGCGCGCGCCGGTCGATGAAGTGATGAAGGTTCTTGAGTTGTTCGAGACCCGCTACGACGACTTCACGGTGAAGCACTTCCACGAGAAGTTGGTCTCCGAGCACGGCGTGGCCCGGAGCTACAGCTGGACGAAGAACACGTTGCAAGAGGCGGGCAAGGTGAAGAAGGCGAAGCGGCGCGGCGCCCACCGACGCAAGCGGCCACGGCGGCCGATGGCCGGCATGATGCTGCATCAGGACGGCTCGACGCACCGTTGGATCCCGGGCCTCGATTGTTACCTCGACCTGATCGCGACCATGGACGATGCCAGTTCCGAGATCTACTCGGCCTTCCTGGTCGAGGAGGAGGGGACGATGAGCAGCTTTCAGGGGCTCGCCGAGGTGATCGCCGAGCACGGCCTGTTCTGTTCGCTCTACACCGACCGTGCGAGCCACTATTTCCACACCCCCGAGGCCGGCGGCAAGGTCGACAAGGACAGGCTGACCCAGCTCGGCAGGGCACTGGCCCAGCTCGGCATCGAGCATATCGCCGCCTACTCGCCGGAGGCGCGGGGGCGTTCGGAGCGCGCCTTCGGCACGCTGCAGGACCGCCTGCCGAAGGAGCTCCGGCTCGCCGGCGTGACGACCGTCGAGGAGGCCAACCGCTTCATCGCCGAGGTCTACCTGCCCCAGCACAACGCCCGCTTCGCGGTGCCCCCGGAGCAGCCGGGATCGGCCTTCGTCGCCGATCGTGGTGGTGCCCATAGCGACATCCTGTGCGTCCACGAAGAACGCGTCGTCGGCAATGACAACACCGTGCGCTACAAGGGCCTCAGCCTACAACTGCCGCCAAGTCCGATCAGGCATCACTTCGTCAAGGCCAGGGTGCGTGTCCACGAATACACCGACGCCACGCTCGCCGTCTTCCACGGGCCCAAATGCCTCGCCCGCTACACCGCCGACGGCACGCCGATCGAGACCACTACCAGGCAGGCCGCGTGAACCGCTTCGACGCGACCGGCCGCGACGGCCTGTGGATAAGTGGACAGCTCGGCTGACGCCGACCTGACCACTTCCCCACAGGCCCAACAGCAGCAACAGAAGCGGTCAAATGATGTGTTACCTAAACCGGTCAACTTAATTTGCTATCGACAGGCCGGCGTCGCTCCGGTGATGTACGAGAGTTTGTGTCAGACGGGTAAGAGGGGGTACTCCGTGGGTTGTTGAGATCCACAAGAGGAGCACCCCCAATGTCACGAAGTGCGACGATCAGGAGTTTACCGCGTGCGTTTCGAATGATGAAGGCCATGCGAGCGCGAGGTGTCGAATGG
>JAAENP010000325.1 GCA_024224155.1 bacterium | reverse complement strand
GATCCGGATCGGCCAGGGTCAGGCGATTGATCGAGGTGACGGTGGCGCCGTGGACGATCCGCCGGATCGGGTGGTCCCGGGCGATGCGGTCCAACAGGCCACGATCCCGGACATCGCCCTGGACCAGGTCGAGGCGGTCGCCCAGCGGGGCGAAGAAGGCCGTGGCCATGGCATCGGGCGGGGCGACGTCGAGCACGACCGCCCGGGCCCCGGGATCGCTTTCCAGCCAGCGCCGGGCCAGGTTGCCCATGACGAAGCCGGTGCCGCCGGTGATCAGAAGTGTCATGTCCGCTCGCTTCCTGGCCGGTCTGGTGCGTTCCGCTAGCCCAACTTCCGAATTTGTTTGGCTATAATTGCCGATTTCGGCCCGAATTTGAGATCTCGGGCTAGGAAAAGGCAATGAAATCAAGGGTTGGGTCTTGCGACAGCTCATTGTAGTGAATAATTATGTTGTCTTCTCTATTGTATCTCTGCGATTTCTGTGATCTGTAGTGGTAATGTACCTGCGACAATCCAAGCGCCGCTACAAGGGCAAGACCTACTCCAGCTACGTTCTGGTCGAGTCCGTGCGCACCCCCAAGGGGCCGCGCCAAAAGACCGTCTGCACGCTCGGCGATCTGGGCCCGCGCTCGCGCGCGGACTGGCTCGAGCTGGTGCGCAAGGTGGAAGCCGCGTTGTGCGCCCAGGGCGAGATGTTCGAAGCGCAAGACGACCGCGAGGTCCGCGAGATCGTCGCCAAGATCGAGGTCAGACGCGCCGAGCAAAGCGCCCAAGGGAGCGCCTCCGGGGCGCCGGCTTCGGATCAGGGCCTGATCAGCGTCGACCCGGCCGGGGTCGGCAGCGAGCGCCATCGCTCGGCCGGGGCGGTGCACGTGGGTCACCAGTTCTGGCGGCGCCTGGGGCTGGATCGGATCCTGGCCGATCTCGGCTTGGACGAGCGGAGCTGCAAGCTGAGCTGCGCGATGGTGCTGAACCGCTTGATCGCGCCCTCATCGGAGCATGCCATGCCGGCCTGGTTCCGGACCACGGCGCTACAGGACATCCTGGGCCTCGAGCTGGAGGATCGGGACGAGGACTGGCTCTATGCCAACATGGACAAGCTGGAGCCTCACCGTCAGGCGATCGATCGGGCCCTGGCGGCGCGCGAGCGCAGCCTGTTCGATCTGGACTCCCAGATCTATCTCTACGACGTGACCTCGACCTACTTCGAGGGTCAGGCCAAGGCCAACCCCAAGGCCAAGCTGGGCCATTCCCGTGACAAGCGCCCGGACGGCAAGCAGGTTCTGATCGGCCTGGCGCTGGGCCGCGAGGGCTTTCCCCTGGGCCACGAGATCTTTGCCGGCAACCGCCAGGACCGCAGCACGCTGGGCGAGATGCTCGACCGGCTGCAGGCCAACCTGGGCCTGCGCAAGGGCGCGACGGTGGTGGTCGACCGGGGCATGGCGTTCGATCAGAACCTTGAGCAGATCACTTCGCGTGGGCTGCATTACCTGGTCGCCATGCGCCAGAGCGAGCGCGATCCCTGGCTGGCCGAGTTCGCCGATGAGGGCGACTTCGTCCCGGTCCATCGGCCCACCTCGCCGACCAATCCGGCGCAACGCAAGAGCCTGGTCAAGGTCAAGAGCCGGCGCCAGGGCGATCAAACTCATGTGCTCTGCCACAGCAGCGAGCGGGTCGAGAAGGACCGGGCGATCCGGGACAAGCAGGAGGCCCGCCTGAAGGCCGACCTGGCGCGCCTGCAGGTCCGCATCGACAAGCGCCGGCTGATCCAGCCGGTCAAGATCGGCGAGGCGATCGGG
>JAAENP010000324.1 GCA_024224155.1 bacterium | reverse complement strand
GGATAGCGCTTATCCTGCAAGCAGCCCAAGCCCTTTACACGCTTGATTTCCTCAGGAGGAATGGTTCCCACAGGATTTTCAACCTTTACATCTGTAAAATAGAAGCCACCTTCCAGAACCTTGGTATTTGTATAACCATAGTGCTTCAAACGGTTCTTCAGGAAATAACCACGCTTGCCCTTGGCGCAAACCAACAGCAGCTTTTCATTCTTGTCGATACCATCGATGGGGCCGGTAAAGCCCGCCGCCCGAAGGGCTGCACCGGTCAGACCCGTGCCGCAGCCGGCGTCGAGAATGAGCGAAGCGGGCGGCATTTCGGCGCGCAAATAAGCCGCGGCCTGGTTTGGTGCGCGATAGTCCCAGCCTGCCATGCTGTCATCATAACCGGCGGCCCAATCGTCATATGTCTTCTTTACTTCGGCGCTCGACGTGCTGCCCTGATTGAGCCAGTGATGGTCGTCTGTATCCCGCATGGTAGCGGTCACCTTCAATCCAACATTTCCCCAATGTGCAAATTTTTACCGGCACCGGGACATAGGGTAAGTTTAGCCGCGGCGACACGAGGTACCTAGTCCAATAGACGCTCACCCCGACTTCCGCCTTTGGCTAAATCCGGCGGTTCAGGCTGGCATGAAAGCACGACTGCTTTTGAGCGCTAAGCCGACATTCGATCCTCGATGTCCGCTTTCGGCCCTATTTAGTCAGCTATTGAGGGATGATCAGACGAAGCGCGGACGGTTAGTTTTCTTCTGCTCCTGACCCTTTGCGGACATACCACAGTTGGCCAATACCCAATTCCGTGTCATGTCTCGCCGTAAGCGATCGCGACGAAAAAGGCAAAGAAAATCGGAGCGCGCCGGGAGCAAAGAGCACGGCTGGCTACCGCAAGAATCGCTTCCCTCGGTGCACAGCTTGAGTGGCATCAGGTGTTGGCCTAACCCGATTCATCGGGCTCTTGTCGATTCTGTTCGGATGGAAAGGCAACTCCGGTCCCTCGTCCCGCTTGGTCGAACCTTGCCGAACAGAGATAAGTTGAATCGGCGCATTTGTCAGCGCCCGGCTGGCTGCGCTTGCCGGTGCAGCCCTCAAGGCTTGAGTGTGAAGATCTCCTGGGGCTTGCGGACGCCGCGCAGCGCGATCGGGCCCAGCGAGACGAGCTCGCCGTGGCAGGTGCGGGCGATCTCGTGGAAAGCGCTCGAGATCAAGATGTCGCGCTCGAGCGGCCGGCACAGCGCCTGGATGCGGCTCGCCTCGTTGACCGCGGGGCCGATCACCGTGAAGTCGAGGCGCTCCTGCGCACCGATATTGCCGTAGAGCACGTCGCCCAGATGGAGCGCCAGGCCGAACTCGGTCACCGGCTTGCAGGCCTTGGCGCGCGCCTCGTTGAAGGCCGGGAGGGCCGCCCGCAGCTCGGCCGCGGCCTTGAGCGCGTTCCGGCACACCGCCTCGCCGTCGAGCCCGGTCAGATCGAAGGTCGCCAGGAATCCGTCGCCGGTGAACTTCAGGATCTGGCCGTTGTTCTCGCGCAAGGGTCCCGCCATCAGATCGAGATAGTCGTCGAGCAGCGCGACGATCTCGCCCTGCGGCAAGGTGTCGGAGAGCCGGGTGAAGCCGCGCAGATCGCAGATCCAGATCACCGCCCGGATGGTTTCGACCGAGCCACGGTCGATGGCGCCGGTCAGCACCCGCCGTCCGGGATCCTCGCCGAGATAGGTCTCGAGCACGGCCGTGGCGACGTCGAAGGTCGCGCGCGACTTGATGGCGAGCGCCAGATAGAAGAGCGCTTTAGTGATCTGTGCTAGGTGGCCGTCGTCGAAGCCGGCGGGCTCGTCGGTCGCGCAGGAGAAGAACACCCCTGGCGCTATGGTGCCCGTGAGCGCGCCCTCCTCCTCGAACGCCACGATCATGGCGGCGTAGTCGAGGAGCCCCTCGTCGCGCAGCTCGCTGAATACCTCAATGTCGGGCAGGTCGTTCGCATCGAGCCGCTGGCGCATCCTCCGAATGCCGGCGTCCCGCATAAGTTTAACCGGGCTGTTCTGGAGCGCCGCGCTCTGCCGCACGCTGCGGTCGCGCGGAATGTGCTCGACCCGCCCCGGGTGCCAGACATAGGTCTGGGCGCCGATGCGCGGGTGGAGCGTGCCCATGCCGAAGCTGGCGCGCTTCATCGGGAAGCCTGCCGCGGCCACGCGCTCGCAGAAGCCCTCGAGCTGCTCGGCGAGGGTCAGGCCGCGCAGGCCGCGCACGACGAGCCATTCGTGGAAACCGTCGAGGTCGAGGGGCGGCGCCAATTGCACCGGCATTTGTGCCTGGGTCATGCTCGGCCCACCTGTCGCGGCCGGCGCGGGGCGCCGAGTCCGATCCGACGAAGGATAGCAGACTTCGCGACCCTCCGCTTCCGCTCGGCAGACCTCGTGCCACCGAGTGGGTATGCCCGCTCGTGGCTATCAGCGGCGGTTTAGGGGCGCAGCTCGGCACGACCGCTTTGTCCCCTGAAGCAGACAATCGGGCCCTGAAGTTCCACTAACTGGTCCAAAGCGGACGATCACTCTAAGGCCCGTTTAGGGCCGCTCATGACCCATTTCGGACGTTCGGCCCCAATAGACTAGCGTAAGCGGCGATTGTAGACTTCTTACCCATCCCCACTACGCGTGTGAGGATCGGCGGAGATGCCCGAGGAGGCTCAGTCATGAGCGAAAAAAACACTGGCCCCAGCTCCTTCAATCCGGACGCGTTCAATGAATTTGAACATTCCGGCTGGCGGAGAGCGGCCAATTATTATCACGACGATCTTGGTGTATTGACCTCACAATCTGCATCCACGCTGCTTGACGCCGCTACGGTTGGCGCCGGCGCCACCGTC
>JAAENP010000323.1 GCA_024224155.1 bacterium | reverse complement strand
TCCTTGACCTAGCGCATAGAGGCGGATGGTTACTTCTGCTTAATACGACGGCCCACTCAACATTCTCGTGAGACGCTGTCCAGCCGGGAAATGAAAATGCGGCCCACCGTGCTTGTCGCAGTTCTGCTGGCCTGTGGACTATTTATGCAGGGTTGTGGCGTCGTCGTTTTCGGTGCCGGAGCCGCAGCCGTGGAGGCTACCAGCCCGGGCGGACGAACCATTGAGCCCACGGACGTATCGAGCGTGAAAGTCGGTAGTCTTCGCAATGAAGTCGAAGCTGTGCTCGGCAAACCAATCCGGGAACAAGATGTCGGCGCAGAGAAACGAAACAGGTCACGTCCCCGGAGGTGGTGTAGCTGAGCGATGGGTTGGTCATCGGCGCTTTTCGGTAGGGTCTGGTTGCGACACCAACCTTTGACCGGAAGGACGACCGATGACCGACGACATGATGAACCTGCGGGCACTCGTGGAGAAGACCCCGGACGCGGATCTGCTGCGTGAGATGATCGGCTTTGCCGCCGAGCGGCTGATGGAGCTGGAAGTGGGCGCTTCTACTGGCGCTGCCTATGGCGAGAAGAACCCGCTGCGCGTAGCCCAGCGCAACGGCTACCGTGACCGCGACTGGGAGACGCGGGCTGGAACCGTCGAGCTGCGCATTCCCAAGCTGAGGAAGGGAAGCTACTTCCCCGGGTTCCTGGAGCCGCGCCGCTTGGCCGAGAAGGCCCTCACCGCTGTCATCCAGGAAGCCTATGTCCAGGGGATATCGACGCGCTCGGTCGACAACCTGGTTCGGGCGATGGGCATGAGCGGCATCTCCAAGAGCCAAGTCAGCCGGCTGTGCGAGCAGATCGACGGCAAGGTGAAGGCCTTTCTGGAGAGGCCAATCGAAGGCGACTGGCCTTACCTGTGGATCGACGCGACCTATCTGAAGGTCCGTCGTGGCGGGCGCATCGTGTCGGTCGCCGTCATCATCGCCGTCGGCGTCAACAGCGACGGCCGGCGCGAGGTGCTGGGCCTGGAGATCGGCACCTCGGAGGCCGAGCCGATCTGGGTCGAGTTCCTGCGCCAGCTGATGCGTCGCGGGCTGCGCGGCGTCAAGCTCGTCGTCTCCGATGCGCATGAGGGTATCAAGGCAGCCGTCAGCAAGGTGCTGTGCGCAACCTGGCAACGTTGCCGCGTCCACTTCATGCGCAATGTGCTCGCCCATGCTGGCAAGAGCGGCCGCCGGGTTGCCAGCGCCTTTATCGCCACCGCCTTCGCCCAGGAGAACGCCGCGGCGGCACAGGCCCAATGGCGCGCCGTCGCCGACCAGATCCGCCCCAAGGTCCCGAAGCTCGCCACCATCATGGACAACGCCGAGAACGACGTGCTCGCCTACATGACCTTCCCGAAGGAGCATCGGGCCAAACTACACAGCACGAACCCGATCGAGCGCCTCAACGGCGAGATCAAACGGCGCACCGAGGTCGTCGGCATCTTCCCCAACGAAGCCGCCATCACGCGCCTTGTCGGCGCGCTGCTGCTCGAGCAGAACGATGAGTGGGCCGTCCAGCGCGCCAGGTATATGACACTGGAAACCATCAGCCAGATGAGCGACGATCCTCTCGTCAGCCTGCCAGCCATGGCGCGCTGATCATCCCGGCCCGTGCCGGAAAGCGTCGAGACCCGACCTCAGTTACACCACGCCAAGGGACACGATCGCCCGCCCAGTTCAAAACAAACGCCAAGTACCCGTGCGCTTCGGCATCGTTTGGATCCAATTCGATTGATCGTTCAATCGACGCAAGGGCCTGCCCGTGCTTCTTCTGCCAAACGAGAACCTTCCCTAGAGACGTGTGAGCAGATGGCAAATCGGGGCCGAGCTCCAGAGCCTTCGACATCAGATGGTGAGCCACGCCGAGTGTGCTGTCGGGATTGAGATCCCAGCCCATGTTGAACTCGGCTAGATGGGTTTCTCCGAGGAGCATCCAGGCCACGGCATAGCCAGGGTCCAGGGATACGGACCTACCAAACGACTCCCGTGCTCGTATGTTGTCAGCCGGAGTATCCCGGAAGAGGAATTCGCGCCCCCTCAAAACATGTTCGTAGGCTTCCACGTTGCTGGTACCCCGCACGAGGAGGCGGTGTTTTTCATCGGCGGTCAGTCTCAACTTGAGCGCGGTCACGATTTTGCGTGTGACATCGTCCTGCACGGCAAAGATGTCCGCAAGATCGCGATCGTACCGCTCCGCCCATAAATGCCCGCCGGTCGTCCCGTCGACAAGTTGTGCGGTAATCCGGACGCGGTCGCCGGCCCTGCGGACGCTGCCTTCGACCACGTAACGGGCGCCGAGCTCCCGGCTGATGTCCCTCAGATTTACTGATCTACCCTTAAAGGTGAATGACGAGCTGCGCGAGATGACGAACAGTCCGGAGATCCGGGACAAATCCGTGATGACGTCCTCGCTGATGCCATCAGAGAAATACTCATGCTCAATATCACCCGACATGTTGGTGAACGGCAGCACCGCGATTGAGGGCTTGTCAGGAAGTGGGAGCGGCGCGCTGGAGCCTTTGGCACCGCCTCCAGTGATCTCGCCGAGCGGCACACGATACACGCGCACCGGCTTGACGATGTTCTTTACCTGTTGCGCGCCGAGATCGTTGAAAGCGAGGTCGAGCTTGCCTTCAACTTGATCGAACACGCTGGCGGAGACATGGATGCCACCGGGCTCGGACAGTTCCTGCAATCGCGCCGCCACATTGACTGCGTCACCCATCAGATTGTCGCCTTCGACAACGACGTCTCCCAAATTAACGCCGATGCGAAACTCTATCCGACGATCCTCGGGAAGATCAGTATTTCGCTCCGCAAGCTGCCGCTGGGCCTCTACCGCACAGCGCACCGCTTCAACCG
>JAAENP010000322.1 GCA_024224155.1 bacterium | reverse complement strand
GCTTCTTCAAGTATCTCCTGAGCGAATACCATGAGGAGTTCTACGCGAACCTGCGGGCGTTCGTCTTCGAGAACCTGCGGATCCTCGATCCGCGCGAAAGGGACCCATCGGAGCTACGCAACGTCCGACGAGAGGCGTCCGTCGGGAAGCGACTCCAGGACTTGTGCGGCGAAACCGTTTTACCCAATGAGTGGTTGGACATGCTGAACGCGGGGCTCGGCAACTTCTGCCATATCCCGCACGATGAGACCTGCTTCGAGGAGGCGGTGCGAGGCGAACTCCTGCGAGTGCTTGAGCGGTGTTGCCTGCGCACGCAGGAGAAACCCGTGGTCACCCGATTCTGGCTCTTCACGGAGTGCGTTCAAGGTCTCCTCCGCATCCACCTCCTTGGGATTCCTCTGGATCTGCTCCTCGCCCTCCCCACGAAGGCCCCTCGCCCACAGAGCCAAAAAAGGATCCGCCACGTGAAGGCGTTCTTCCAGCACAAGGACACGCCATTGCTGCTGCGGCGGGCTTGCCTCTGCACGGCACTGACGCAGCACGCGGTCTCCATAACAGGGAAGGCGCGGGCGCGAGACGATCCTAGTGGCGGGGGCAACAGGGTTCGACCCGCTTGCCCATTGCTGCTCCGACTCGTCCGAGGGGAAGTCGCCGAGAAAATGTCCGATGACCTGCGCGCGACGCTTCGCCGCTTGCCTACGGAACCCGCCTTCCGCCGCGGCCTGGACATGGCTCGCGTTGTCGAGCAACTGCTTCTCACCGCTTCGGCGCTCATCATACGGTTCAAGCAATACCAGGCGTATCCGTTTAAACTGGCTCTTTGCTCCAAAGCGGCGAATCCCATCGGATTCCTTCTCGAGATCGATAACTTCCTGAACGCTGAGGCGGACTCCTTGGACGTGGGTTATGGTCGGCCTCTCCAGGAGGAGGCGCTGCGGCGAGGCGACCTGCGCGAGCAAACTCGTTTCCTGGCTTCCGATGCAATCCAGACAGAGCTGTCGACGTGGCTCACTCAGGTGGAAGGTTCCACCCTCGAGGTCGAAAGGGCGCACCAACAGGCCAAGCGCGGCGAACGGAGACAGTTGATCGCCGTGCACACCGCCTCGCGGGATATGATCTTGCGGAGGTACCGCGCCCAGGGGCGCGCGAAAGGAGCCTCCGCTGGAGCGGTGCCGCGGAAGCGCCGTGGAGGCGGCACGCTCTGGTCACTAGCTCTCCAGCACAATCCTCACTTGTTTCCCAGGTCTCAGCGGAGGTTCGGGTCGGCGGTGTCAGCGCCGAAGGCGCTAGCGGATCCGGAGTCTTGGCCCCGCCGAAAAGCAGCCTTACAGCAGTACGTCCGGGAGAACGGGGAGTCTCTGCGAGCCGAGTTGGCGCGCGCCCGGGCGCGAACGACTCTGGACTCGACCGCGCCATGGCCCGGCTTCCCGAGGAACGCCACCGAGTGGGTGGAGTGGATGGAGCAGAACGAGGACACCTTCAGGGAGGAGATGAAAGTGGTGCGCCAGGGTCAGCACCGCTCCGCGAACATCCGCGCGGAGGCTCCGCGGAAGTACGAGCCCTCGGCGCGGCTCGAAGCGCCGGCTTTCCGCCCGGCGCCCTGGCGACGGGCCGGGTCTCGGCCGCCTCCTTGGTTGGGGCTCGTCTCCAACGGCTTCTTCACTCTTTGGAGGCCGGAGATGGCCCTGGCGACGTT
>JAAENP010000321.1 GCA_024224155.1 bacterium | reverse complement strand
GCTGATCCAGATGGAGCCGGTCAGCGACCGGGCGAGGCCGATCACCCTCAAGGTCGCGGTCTACGAAGGTGGCGAGCCGGTGACCAGCATCGAGACCGTGACCTTCGAGAGCCAGTCCGACAGCATCGACGAACGGCAGAAGTCGGTGATCCTCACCTTGCAGGATCAACCGTTCGACAAGAAAACCCCCTACCGCCTGGTGCTGCGCGACAGCGATACCGGTATCGAGCAACTCGGAGTGGAAGTGACCATCGACAGGGCGATCACCGATGACTTCGATTTCTGAGCCCATGCCAGGAAGAAGGGCCAACGGCGTTGGCCCAATTGAGCGCCGGCGAAGCTCGCTCGCTAAAAGGGCCACAGGCTGTGGCCCGATTCACCGGCGCCGACGAGGAAGGTGCATATGACGTCGATTCCTGATCCCGATCCCGGCACCGGTCAAGCGCTCGACAGCGACCTCGACGACCTGCTCAACGAGCACTTCGCCGGCCGCGTGGTGCGCAAGGACCTGACCAAGCTGGTCAAGGAGGGCGCCAACGTCCCGGTCTACGTGCTCGAGTACCTGCTCGGCACCTACTGCGCCTCGAGCGACCCGGCGGTGATCGAGGACGGCATGAAGACCGTCAAGCAGGTGCTGGCCGAGAACTACGTCCGCCCCGACGAGGCCGAGAAGGTCAAGTCGACCATCCGCGCCCGCGGCGGGCTCAAGGTCATCGACAAGGTCACGGTCAAGCTCAACGAGCGGCGCGACGTCCACGAGGCGCTGCTCTCGAACCTCGGCATCAAGGGGGTCGAGATCCCCGACAACTTCGTGCGGCGCTACGAGAAGCTGCTGGCGGGAGGCATCTGGGCCATCGCCCGCATGCAGTACTTCTACGAGGAAGGCCAGAAGGGCTCGCCGTTCATGATCGAGGACCTCAAGCCGATCCAGATGCCGAACATGGACATGGAGGAGCTGTTCGAGGCGCGTGCTCAGTTCACCGAGGAGCAGTGGATCGACGTGCTGCTACGCTCCTCGGGCTACGAGCCGACGCAGTTCGAGGAGCGGGTGAAGTGGCACATCCTGTGCCGCCTGCTGCCCCTGGCCGAGAACAACTACAACGTCTGCGAGCTGGGCCCTCGCGGCACCGGCAAGAGCCACATCTACAAGGAGATCAGCCCCTACAGCATCCTGATCTCCGGCGGCCACACCACCGTCGCCAACCTCTTCTACAACATGGCCAGCCACGCCGTCGGCCTGGTCGGGCTGTGGGACGTGGTGGCTTTCGACGAGGTGGCCGGGATCCGCTTCAAGGACAAGGACGGCGTCCAGATCATGAAGGACTTCATGGCCTCGGGCTCCTTCGCCCGCGGCCGCGACCAGATCAACGCCTACGCCGCCATGGTCTTCGTCGGCAACATCAACCAGCCCGTGGAGACCCTGGTCAAGACCAGCCACCTGCTCGCCCCCTTCCCCGAGGCGATGATCGACTCCGCCTTCTTCGACCGCTTCCACGCCTACATCCCGGGCTGGGAGATCCCGAAGATGCGGCCCGAGTACTTCACCGACCGCTACGGACTGATCACCGACTACCTCGCCGAGTTCCTGCGCGAGATGCGTAAGTACAACTTGGGCGACGCGATCAACAAGTACTGCAAGCTCGGCGGCGACCTCAACCAGCGCGACTCGATCGCCGTCAAGCACACCGTTTCCGGCCTGCTCAAGTTGCTCTACCCGGGGGAGGACTACACCAAGGACGCAGTGCGCCGCTGCCTCGAGTACGCGCTCGAAACCCGGCGCCGGGTCAAGGAGCAGCTCAAGAAAATCGGCGGCATGGAGTTCTACGTCGTCCCCTTCTCCTACATCGACCAGGAGACCATGGAGGAGACCCTTGTCGGGGTGCCCGAGCAGGGCGGCG
>JAAENP010000320.1 GCA_024224155.1 bacterium | reverse complement strand
CCTTCTTCACCAGCTGATGAATGGTCGGCATCCGATGACTCTCCTTGACTCAGCGCACACTGGAGGCAGCCTGCGCGTCGATTCCAACTCGGCTCGATCTCCTGACTCGGCGCACACCTCAGCGGCATGCACGTCGGATAAGTCAACTCGTCTGTCGTGGGGAAACGTCTCCGGCTTGACCCGGAGACACACGTCCGGCGAGCTTACGAACTCTCTTGACTTGTGGTGGGCTGAACAGGCAGGTCAGTCGCTTGGCCATCATCGAGAGGCAGGGCCTGAAGATCGTGTCTGGCTGTCCCCGGGGAGTCCCCGGTTCACGGCGCCAGACGGACCACGCTCTCGACTGAACCTTCCGGTCGCGCCGCGGACCAGCGAGAGTACCAGAGCGATCCGCGGGGCGTCAAGAGGATTCTTTCCAGGACATTCCCCAAAACCCAAGGCTGATTCCAGCCAACTATCTGGTGGCAGGCGACTTGGGTCGCAGCGGAAGTGGAATCGGTCGTTTTGGGGTAACTTCTTGCGGCAGACAGAAGGGGCCGTCCTCTGTAGACTGGGTGAAGTAAGTCCAATTGCTTCAACCAGTTGTAGAGGAGGCCCCGATGGATGATGCCAAAATCGCGTGGAGAATTCGAGAGCAGATGGCGGTATTTTCGGGGAACGTCTCTCAAGGACTGCCCAAGGTATCGCAGCGCCTGGTCCGCGAGGTGCTCTATGGCGTGCAGGCCCGGGGCTCCGTGCGGCTGAGCGAGATCGGCCGGTCCCTGGGGGAGGCGACGTCCCTGAAGAAGATCATCGAGCGGTTGGGGCGGCAGCTGGAGCGCAGCGGCCTGCGCCAGCAAGTGCGGGAGAACCTGCTCACCCTGGCGGCTCCCCGGGTCACTGCGGAGACTCTTTTGGTGGTGGACCCGACCGATCTGAGCAAACGCTACGCCCGGAGCATGGAGTATCTGGCACGAGTGCGCGATGGCTCGGAAGGGAAGATGGCCGATGGCTACTGGTGCTTGGAGGTGGTCGCGGTGCAGCGGGGCACGGCGCAGGTGATCCCTTTGTACCAGGAGCTGTACTCGCAGGAGGCCCCTGATTTCCTCAGCGAGAACCAAGAGATCCTCGGGGCGATTGAGGCGGTCTCGCAGGCGGCGGGAGGGCGAGGGATCTGGGTGATGGACCGGGGTGGGGATCGCGAGGAGCTATTGAAGCCCTTGCTGGAGTCGGGCAAGGCCTTCCTCATCCGGCAGCGCGGCGATCGTCACCTGATCTGGAGACGCAAGGCCCAGGCAGTGGAAGCCATTGCCACGCGCTGTCGTCGGCCCTACCGGCAGACCATCGTCAAACAGACCGGCGAGGAGGAGAAGATCTACAACCTGCGCTTCGGGGCCACGCCAGTGCGGTTTCCCGGTGTCGATCGCCCGCTGATGTTGGTGGTGGTGGAGGGCTTCGGCCAACGGCCACTGATGTTGCTGACGACGCTGCCAGTGCGTCGCTCACGAAAGAGCGTTTGGCGAGTGGTGGAGAGCTACCTGGCGCGGTGGCGCGTGGAGGAGACGATCCGTTTCATCAAGCAGAGCTATCAGCTTGAGGACATCCGGTTGCTGCTCTATGAGCGGTTGCGGACGATGGTCACGCTGGTCATGGCGGTCGCCTACTTTGCCGCGGTGCATCTGGGTAAGCAGGCCAAGCTCGCCGTCTTCGCACAGCACCTGCTCCGCGCCGCTCAACGCATCTATGGCGTGCCCGAGTTCCGACTCTATGCCCTGGCGGACGGCATCAAGCAGGTCCTATTCAGCTCGCGCCGCGGCATCGGACCGCCGCCGCCGCTTCCAGAGCCCGGAATCCTGCTGCTGCCTTTGGAGGCCTGAAGGAATGGGGAAAGTCCTGGCCTGTTTTCCGGGTAGTACGGATGTTGCGAAAGTTGGTACATTTGTTGCTGGCATGCGTCCACGCCCCTCCCCTTCGCTTGCCGGCACGGCCTGGTTGGCGGCCGCCGCCTTCCTCTTCGCGGCGACCTGCGCCGGCGCGGTACCTGCGCGGCTGCGTTTCGAGCAGCTGTCGATCGAGCAGGGGCTGCCCCAGCAGTCGGTCCTCTCGGTCCTCCAGGACCGGCACGGCTTCATGTGGTTCGCCACCCAGGGCGGCGCTGTGCGCTTCGACGGCTATCGGACGACGGTCTTCCGGCACGACCGCGAGGATCCAGGCTCGCTCTCGGCCAACCGGGTGTGG
>JAAENP010000319.1 GCA_024224155.1 bacterium | reverse complement strand
TGTCGCCTCCGGCAAGACCGGTCAGCTCGGGTCCTACGAGCTGCCGACAGAGCCGGCGCCGTTCTTCAACTGCTGGGCGGACGCCGAGCGCGTTGAGGAAGAGCCGTACGAAGTGATGGTTCACCAATGTGGGACCGACGATGAGCTGTTCATCTCGCACATGCATCGATCCGGGATCGTCAGTTTTCGCCACCGGGTCGCGACGACCGAGAAGCTCAATCGCTTTCGCTTCTACCAGCTGCTCACCGATCTCTACGGCAGGCACTACGGTTGGATCTGGAGCGGCGAGAAGGAAGTGACGTCCTTTCGCTGCGAGTCGGGTTTCGTGAAAGCCAATGATCTGACGCTCAAGGTGGCTTTCTGCGCGCGTCGATACAAAAAGCTCGACCGACTGTACGACGTCGTCTTCAAGGCGGCCTCGGTGGGGGAGACTCGGAGCGGGCTGGAGACGACTTTGGTGCTGGCCGGCGTAACCCTCGACAAGGGACGCGAATTGGCAGAGAGCTACCTGGGGGCGATTCGATGGAACCCGTGATCTTTGTCGAGGTGCTGGATCGCCGGGGACGCGTGCGTCGCCGGGAGCGAATCAGTCGTTTCCCGCTCACGATCGGCCGGGCCTACAGCAACGACGTGATCGTGGACGACCGTCTGGCGGATCCAGAGCACTTGATCGTCCGGCAGACCGAGGACGGGCTGAGACTCGAGGATCGAGACAGCCGCAACGGCGTCTTCGCCGACGGCCCTCGACGACGCGTCAGGAGCTTGAAGCTCGAGGCGGGAACCGAGGTTCGTATCGGCCACACCCGGCTGCGCTTTTGCACTCCCAGACAACCGGTGGCTCCGGCGGCCGGGCACGACGACGGCGGCGTAGCCAAGCTCTTCGCCGGCACCTGGGCCAAGGTGGCAGCGATCGCCACTGCCCTGGTTACGCTCTTTGCCGCCGACTTTTTCGAGCTCTATGGGCAGGTCGAGGCGTCTCACCTGCTGAGTAGCCTGGCCGTGGCCCTGTGCCTGTTGCTCGTGTGGGCGGGGCTCTGGGCGCTCGGCAACCGCCTCGTGTCGCACGAGTTTCGCTTCATGGCCCACTGGACCGTGATCTCGGTTGCGGCTGTTCTGTTTACTCTGCTGAGTACGGGCTTCGAGTACCTGGACTTCTTCTTGTCGACCGGTTCCGCCTTCGAAGTGGCCGAATGGATCGCCGCCGCGCTGGTCTCGGTAGGCTTGATCTACGCGCACCTGAGCGTCGCATCGACGATGGCACCGGCGCGACGCGCCACCGCCGCCGCGCTCACGGTGGCGGTTGTCTTCGGTTTCGTTGGCGTGATGGAGTTCGCCGGGGGCGATGACTTCTCGCCGAACCCGCAGCTGGCTTCGGAGCTCAAACCGGTCGGGGCCAGGTGGCTCGCGACACGATCGCCGGCCGAGTTCTTCGCCACGGTGGGTTCGCTCAAAGACGAGCTCGAACGGCTCGCGGAAGAAGAGGAAAAGGAGGAACCTCCGGAGTCGGCTCCCTAGCCTAGGACGACGCGTCACATTCCGAAGCCCGCGGCCCCCTGGACTGCGAGGAACATCTCGCGGAGAAAGGCAATGCCCACAAGAACCGGCGCGGCGTAGCAGAGGACCAGACCTCCCAGGGCCAGTCGCGCGTCTCGGTGCCGGCCTTGATCCGGGCGGTACTCTCGCACCTCTCCGACGATCAGGACGGCGAGCGCGAGGAGAACGAGTGGTGCGAGAGGCATCAGGAGACGCGCCCCTGCACCCTTGTTCTCACTTGGCGAAACCGCTTCAGCCTCTCCCGCAGCTTCTTCTCGAACCCGCTCCCTCGCGGCTCGTAGAACCGGCTCCCCGCCAACGAGTCCGGCAGGCACTCCATCCCACCCATGCCTTCTTCGGTGGCGTGAGCGTAGACGTGCCCTTCGCCGTATCCGACCTCCTTCATGAGGCCGGTCGGCGCGTTCCTGATCGACATGGGTACGGGATCGGCCGGGCGCTCTTCGATCGTTCGCCGGACCGCCTTGTAGCCGGCGTAGACCGCGTTGCTCTTGGGCGCGAGCGCCAGGTAGATCGCCGCCTGGGCCAGTGCCAGCTCGCCCTCGGGCGAGCCCAGCCGTTGGTAGGTGTCCCAGGCGGCCAGCGCCTGAGGCAGGGCCTCGGGGTCGGCCAATCCCACGTCTTCGCTTGCGAATCGCACCATGCGCCGGGCGAGATAGAGCGGGTCTTCGCCCGCGGCCAGCATTCTGGCCAGCCAGTAGAGGGCTGCGTCCGGATCGCTCTCGCGCAGCGACTTGTGAAGCGCGGAGATGAGATTGAAGTGCTCTTCGCCCGACTTGTCGTAGAGCAGGGTCTTGCGTTGCGAGATCTCGCGTACGGCGTCCGCGCCAATCCTCGTCTCACCGACTTCGTTGCCCCGAGCCGCGGCATCGGCCACCGCGAGCTCGAGTAGGTTCAGCGCCTTGCGCGCGTCACCAGACGCCAGCTGGGCGATCTCCTCGAGTGCCTCGGGTCCGATCTGGATATCCGTTTCGACGGGGGCCTCGGCGCCAGCGCCAGCCCCGACCCCGGAGGACGGTGCTTTTGCGAAGGGGCCGCGCTCGCGATCGGCGAGAGCGCGCCCGAGGATCGTCACCAGCGCTTCGATCGTGAGCGACTCGAGAACCACCACCCGGCATCGCGACAAGAGCGCGCCGTTCAACTCGAACGAAGGATTCTCCGTCGTCGCGCCCACCAGGATGATGTCTCCGCGTTCGACGTAGGGGAGAAAGGCATCCTGCTGCGCACGGTTGAACCGGTGAATCTCATCGACGAACAGAAGCGTCCGCTGCCCCTGAGACCGGCGGAGCCGCTCGGCATCCGCCATCACCGCCTTGACCTCCTTGATCCCCGAGGTCACCGCCGAAAACGGTACGAAGCGGCTCGACGTCTCCCGCGCCATGATCTCGGCGATCGTCGTCTTGCCCGATCCCGGCGGCCCCCACAGAATGAGCGAGGGTACCCGATCCTCCAGAATTGCCCGGCGCAGGAACCCCTTCGCGCCGACCAGCTTCTCCTGGCCCACGACCTCATCCAGGCCGCGGGGGCGCATGCGGTCGGCGAGAGGACCGGAGGTGCGGCCGGCTCGCGCCGGCTGGCCGTCGGATGGATCGTCGAACAAGGAACGAGTCATGGCGGAATCATAGCGCCAGGCAAGTGGGAGACGCCGGTACCGCCTCTTCGCGAGCCATGGGTAGAGGGAGAGGCAAGCTCAGGTGCGGTCGACCTCCGCTTGCCCTCGAGCGAAGAGAAGGGTGCCGACCGAATCCCACTGGCCACGGCCGGGCCGGTCGTGTTCGAATATGCCACGCGCGATGCACACTGACGGACGCCCGACTCTGCCTTTGATTGTCCTCGCCGGCAGCGACCGGCGGCCGGGTACGCTGCCCGAAGACGTCCAGGGTCTCCACTCGCTGAGCGGTTACAAGGGAGTCGACATCGAGATCTCCGGCCGGGCCCTCATCGACATCCTGCTCGAGCGGCTCGTAGAAAGCGCACTCTTCGAGCCGCTCTACGTCGCCGGGCCCCGACAGGTTTACGGCGAAACCTGCGGACCGGCCCAGGTCATAGACACCGACGGCAGCTTTGGCGAAAACATCGAGGCGGCGATTACCGCCGCTACCCGCGACTGCCCGGGTCGCTCGCTCGCAATTACGGCCTGCGACATCCTCCCCGAGGTCGGGGAGCTTCATCGCCTGTTCGAGGACTACTACTCGAACGCGCCGCTGGACTTCTGGTTCCCGATGATCCTGGCCCCAGAGGGAAGGCAGGAGCTCGGCGCCTCGGCCTGGAAGCCGGAGTATCGGATCGCGCCGCGCCGCGGCGCCGGGCCGAGAGCTTCGCTGCCCGGGCATGTCGTCGTGGCCGACCCGGAAGCCGTCCGCCTGCCGCTCGTCTACAGCTCATTCAACCTCGCCTACCGCAGCCGCAACCGGCCCGTGCTCTATCGGCTGTGGTTGATCCTGAGCCATATCTTCGGCGGGCTTCTCCTCCAGGATCTCCGCCACCTACTGGGCCTGAGATTGCCGACCATCACCCTCACGGTGGTCGTCCACAGCATTCTGCTGGGAGTCCATCTGGGGAAAGGGACCAGCACCTCCGAGGAGCTGGCCTACCGGCTACGCAACATCTTCGTCAGATACCGGCATCGCCGCCGCTATCCGGAGCGCAGGGGCCGGTTGCCGCTGTTGGAAGGACTCTCCCTGGCCAAAGACATCGACACGGTCGAGGAGGCCGAAGAGATGGTGCGCGAGATGGAGTAGCGTCGAGGCGGCGCTGTCACCTATTGTTATTCTTGACCTCTTTCGATGCGAAGGGGTATCGTCGGCCGATCAATCGAATCAAGTCGGCGAGGTTCTGGTAGGAGCTTCTTCGACCTCTCGGGTCGGCGTACCGGCACGCACCCGACCTTACAAGGAGGCCTGTTTCATGAGTCGAACCAAATCACTTCTGCTCTCGGCGACCGCGGTCGCGGTCATCGCTGTTTTGCTCGTCGCGGCGCCCATGCTGCGCGCGACCGAGGGCGCCGACTGGCACTTCAACGGCACCGTCATTGAAGCCTGCAGCTGTCCGATGTTCTGCCAGTGCTATTTCAACACCGAGCCCGCCTCTCATCCGGACCACGATGGCGAGCACTTCTGCAAGTTCAACATGGCCTACAAGGTCAACGAGGGGCATCACGGGGATACCGATCTCGCCGGAGTCAAGTTCTGGGTCGCCGGCGACCTGGGAGCGAACTGGGAGAACGGCGAGACCGAATGGGCCGTCGTGACCTTCCAGCCCGGTACGACCGACGCCCAGAAAGCAGGTGTTGCCACGGCGTTGGGCCATATCTTTCCCGTCAAGTGGAAGTCGTTCGAGGTCGCCGAGGACGCCGAGATCGAATGGATGGCCACCGAGGACCGCGCCGAAGCCAAGCTCGCCGGCGGCGCGCACGCGCACACCATCCTCAACAAGTGGCCCGGTATGGGCGGCGAGACCGGCAAGCTCGAGAACATCGCCTACTTCGCCGCCGCGCGCAACGACGGTTTCAAGATGATGCCCAACGAGGTCGAAACCTGGAAGGTCGGCGACAAGGCCTTCGAGTTCAACGGCACGACCGGCTTCATGGTGACCGTCGACATGTCCTCGGACGACGTGGCGCGGTAGCGGTCGAGCTTCGCCTGCCCTCGAGCGGAGCGAGGGGTGTCGACCGTGTGTCCAAGGCTGCCCCCGGGCGAGCCCAAGGTCGACACGTGATGTATCGTTGGGGCTGATGCCGATGCCACGCTTGGCACTGATCGGCGTGCCGTCGAGCGCCGGCGCGCGCCAGACCGGGCAGGAGAAGGGACCGGACGCGTTCCGGGCCGCCGGTCTGCTCGGGCGGTTGTGGGCACGGGAGCTGGACGTTACCGACCTGGGCGACCTTCCCAAGGTCTCCTTCGTCCCGGACCCCGAGCACCCGCGGCGACAGAACGTCGGCCCGGTTCTTGAGGTTGCCCGGCAGGTGGCACACCGCGTCGACCGGGCCCTGGCGGATCGTCGATTGCCACTGGTGTTGGGGGGCGACTGCAGTTTGACCTTGGGAGTGATCGCCGGCCTTGTCCGCCACCATTCGCGCCTCGGTCTGATGTACTTCGACGGCGACGTGGACCTCAACACACCCGAGACCACGCAGTCGGGGATCTTCGATGGGATGGTTCTGGCACACGTTCTCGGTCGGGGCGAGCCCGATCTGGCCGGCATCGGGCCGCGGAGACCCCTGCTGTCGGAGGAGGACATCGTGCTCTTCGGATACGACGTGGACTCCGGTTGGATCGACGCTCCCGAGCTCGAGGTCCTCCGGGGTTCGCGCATGTCGATGTACCCGTTGGGGCAGATCCGGAAGGATCCCGCGGCGGCCGCCCAAGACGCGCTCGCTGCTCTGGAAAGCCGGTCGGACGCGATCCTCGTGCACTTCGACGTCGACGTCACGGACCTTCCCGCCGGCGATGTGCATCACCCCCGCGGTCTCGACATCGACTCCGCGTTCGCCGCGCTCAGGATCTTCATCGCGGCTCCCGCGTGTGCCGCCGTGGTGGTGACAGAGTTCAACCCGCAGCGTGATCCCGACGGATCGCAGGCCGAGCGCCTGGCCCGCGGGCTGGTGGAGGCCCTCGGCGCGCGAAAGGACTCGGCGGACGGCTAGCCGAGCGGGTTCGCACAGCGAGCTAGCCTGGAGCAGCTCGTTTCACTCACTCATCCGATACGCGCCCCTGAGCGGGTACACGTGCTTTTTCCACACCCGCTCGAAACGGGCGTCGTCGACCACCGGCTTGCGAATCATGCGCCGGCAGAAGAATCGCTGCCTCGCCGTGCTCGAGGTCTTCGAATAGAGCTGGAGCGCGAACTTGGAGAAATCGCGAACAAGGAAGTCGAAGATCTGGTCGGTGACGTCGTCTTCCACGGAGTGAACGGGTGCGTTCTCGAGAATGAGCTGGCCGTACACCACAAGTGTGAAGAGCTCTCCCAGGATCAGAAGAAAGTCGATGTCCTTGATCTGTTCCTTGTCGGGGCGGGCCGCCATCAGCAGATGCTTGAATGTCCGGATCTGCTTCTTGAAGACGCGGACGTTGGCGAGATCAACGCGGTTGTAGACCGGTCGGTAATCGTGGAAGCGGATCTTGCCGAGGCCCTTGGTAGGGCCCTGCGCGAAGAGAAACGCGTCGTGACGCGGCTCTCGGACTTCGGGGATCTCGGGGAAGGTCGCCGGGTTGAAGAAATAGTTCTTCATGAACTTGATGACCAGCGCCGTGTTGACGTGCACGGTGCCCTCGAGCTTGGGCAGAGCCCGGATGTCGCGTGCCGCCATCTCGAAGTACATGTCCTTCTCGAACCCCTTGGCCGCGATGATGTCCCATAGCAGGTTCACCACCTCCTCGCCCTGGCTGGTCACCTTCATCTTGACCAGCGGATCGTAGAGGAGATAGCGGCGGTCGTCGGAGGAAGCCGTGCGCAGGTAATCGGATCCTCTGAGAGCGAAGAGCTTCATGGCAACGAGTCGGCAGTAGGCGTCGGTGAAGAACTGCCGGATGTGGGGAAAGTCGGTGACCGAATGGTCGAAGAGCCGACGCGAGGACGCGTGGTCGATCGCTTCGTAGAAGGCATGAGTGCAGATACCGATCGAGGCCCAGCCCAGGTTGAACTTGCCGACGTTCACCGTATTGAGCGAGGTGTCCCAGGCCTCGCGACCGCGCGACAGGACGTCCGCCTCGGTGATGGGGTAGTCGTGGAGCGCGAAGTGCGACACGTAGTTCTGGGAGTTGCAGACGTTCTTGACGCACTCGTACTTCTCGTGGCGAGGATCCACGACGAAGAAGACGTAGTCGTCCGAATCGGCGACTTTCCCGAAGACCGAAACCAGCGCGGCCTCGTTGCCGTTGCCGATGTAGTACTTCTCCCCCCGCGCAAGGTAGCCCCCGTCGTCCTGGGGATGGAGCGTCATCTCGCTCGAGTAGAGGTCGGCTCCGTGCTCTTTCTCCGAGAGACCAAACGCGAAGATGCCGCCGTCTCGCAAGAGCCGCGCTGTTTTGCGCTTGATCTCCTCGTTGCCGCTTATCCAGATCGGGCCGAGGCCCAGGATCGTCACCTGCCAGGTGTACCAGTAGGCCAGCCCGTAAAAGCCGAGAATCTCGTTGAGCTCGCAGTTGCGCCAGGTATCCCAGCGGCAGCCCTCGTCGCCATACTCGGGCGGCGTGAGAAAGGTGGAGAAGAGACGCTTCTCCTTTGCGAAGTCGAGGAAGTCCCGGTACCAGACCCGCTCATGGTCGTCGTGTTTGATGCGCGCCAGGCCCTTGCTCTCGAAAAAATCGATCACCGCGAGCATCGTCTCGTGACTCGCTTCGTCCGGGTATTCGCGAACACCTTGCTTCGGGTTGAGGAGCATTGCGGCCACCTCCGGAGGATGGAGAGGAATGGTCAAACGAGCGGTGAAGCCCCGGCCGTCTTGGGCTCACCCATTGTAGCGGTCGGCCACCGTGCCGACAGATCTTTCGTCGGTGAGAACCGCACCGATCGCAGGCCGCCGGTGGCGCCTCTCCGCGAGCGGGCCGCGCCGGTCTTCAAAACCCCCACAGCCTGCCGAACTGGTTTCGCCGCACGGGCTGCCCGGTCGCGACATGCCAGGCCAGGCCCCCGAGCGCCAACCGGAGGTACCTCTTGAGGACCGGCCGCACGAACGTGAAATGCGGAAGCCAGCGTACTGCCACGGGCCAGCCATGGGGGATGTCGGGCTTGACGGTTATGCGTAGCAGGCTCGAGTGTGGGTCGACGGGCGAGAGGCGCCAGGTCACGGTTGCTCTCGGGCGCCTCTCCTGGAAGAGCTCGAGATCGTAGCCGACGCTGTCGACCCATCGGGTGAAGTGGCGCTCGAGCACCAACCCGCTGTAGTAGTGGATCGCATCGCGGGACTCGGCGCCCGGCCATTTCTCCACCGGATTGCGCTTGCAAAACGGGTGAAACTTCTCCAGGTTGCCCGGCGCGGAGATCACCGGCCAGACTTGCTCAGCCGGAGCCTCCAGCCGCTGCTCAAAGGCGACGGGCCATCTGAACCGCGAGTTCTGTTGTCCCACGAAGGCCAGCCTAGGTTGGGTAAGGGGGGCGAGTCACCACCTCGACAGGTGGGTCTGTTCCCCAGAATGACAAAGCGAGGCAGTGCAGCAGTCGACAGAAGTAAGGAAAGCCGTCCCGTATGCTGGAGGCGCCGCCCGATCGGGGGACGTTGGTATGAACTTCGACTGCCGCAGCTTGCGACGACTGCCGCTCCTCGTCGCCGTATTGGCCTCTTGTTGGGTCGCCCCGGCATCGGCCGACGACTGGTTGGTTTATCTGGGAGGTGGTCTGGAGCCGATCGAAGGCGGCTGGGACCAGCGTCAAGGCCGGGTGATCTTCCGCAAGGTCGGGGGCACCCTCGTCTCGATACCGTATGCCGACGTTGACCTGGCCACCAGCGCTTTTGTCACCTGGCAGTTGAACGGCCGCATGGAGGTGCCGCCGAGGGGGCCGGTGCCCGAGGCCGATGCGGTTGCGGACGGCGGTGACGAGACCCCGTGTGTCAAAGGGAGGGTCACTGCCCTGATCAATAGCGAGACCCTCGAGGTCCGGATCGGCGGGGAGGCGGAGTCGGTCCACGTCGCCTGTCTGGACGCTCCGGACACGCGACATCGCTTCGCCGAGCTCGGCTGGTTCGGTCGCACAGCCTTGAGTTCCATAGAGCTCGGGCTGCGCAAGAACAACGAGGTCTGCCTCGCGGAGACCTCGCCACCCCAGCGGGACCGGGAAGGGCACCGTGTCGTCTACGTGACTCTGGCCAGCGGCAAGGACTACGCCGCCGAGGTCATCGCGGGTGGTCTCGGCCTGCTCCGGCTCGGGCCGTGCGAGCGCGCCGCCAGGTACCGAAGGCTCGAAGATAGCGCTATCGCCGCGGAGCGGGGCCTGTGGGGTGCGAGGGGCGAAAAAGTCGCTTTCGCCGCGGCGGGCAACTCGATCGCGATTGGCGCCGGTGGAGTTGGGGCACCGCCACCGCGGCGCATGGGCGGCGGCTGACGCCGGCGTCGCTGAAGGCCGGTCGGCCTTCGACAACTTCGCGCACCTGGCGCGTCGGGTCGGACTCTCACGCGTTCTCGGCAACGTCGTGCCTCCGTGCCCGACATCGAAACCTCCACTGGTGCCCCGCGCGGTACACCAGACCTCCGCGAAGCCTAACCCTCCGCGGAGAAGGGCGCACCACTCGAGGGGAGGACCTGCGAATGCTCGGCCAGGTGCCATGCCTTCCGACACGAAAACGTAACAAATGAGGCCTGAGTGGCACTCACTGGACGAAGTGGAGCATCCGCTCCAAAGACGATACGAATGAAAGGAGTAGGCTCATGAAGCAAAACAACTTGATGCGGACCCTGATGATTCTTGCGCTTGTGGTCGTTGCGGCCGGCGGCGCGCAGGCGCTCGAGGCAGACATCGAGGTGCTGATCAACGGACGTCACCTCGGTCAGGCGGTGCTGGTCGACGACGTTCTCTTCCTGCCTGTGGACGAGCTGGAGTCGGCCATCGATCCCGAGGGTCGGAGTGTTACCACCTTGCGAGTCGATGGGGAGAAGCTGTATACGACCGTCGATTGGTTCCAGCGCAAGGGCGCGCTGACCATTCAGCGCTCGGGCCTGGTCTCGGCGCACTTGATCCAGGTCGACGGCCGGTCACTGGTGCCGTTGGCCGACCTCGAGCGAGCCTTGGGCGGCTCCCTGCGCACCGATGAGAAGGCCTGTGTTTTTCGGCTCCAGGCTGGAGATTGCTCGTACTGTCCGCTGGCCCCGACTCACTGGTATTACACGACGGCGACCTGAAACCCGTCCAGACCGAGCTCGACCGGTCTGCGTCTCAAAGGGATGAGGCTCAAGCGACCAAGTCGTGGATCTGGCCGCGGTTCAGAACCCGGGCTCGGCATGCTGAGCTTTGTTCATTCGCCACCCTTTCGGGTGTTGCGCTCGGCCGCCCAGGCAGAACAGATTGGCTGGGTCGAAATCAGTTTGGCTCTCTCGAGGAAGGCCCCGTAGATGGTCCAATCCGTCAACCGAGCCCTGGCCATAGATTGGTCGGGCGATCGCAAGGTAGGACACTTGAAGATCTGGCTCTGCGAGGTGGCGAATGGACAAGTGTGGCGGCTGGAGAGGGGACGGAGGAGGGAGGCGATCGCCTCGTACTTGATCGAGGAGGCCGACTACAACCCCGGGCTCGTGGTGGGTTTGGATTTCGCGTTCTCGTTTCCGGCGGCCTTCTTGGAGAAGCGGAAGCACAAAGGGGTCGGAACGGTGTGGAAGGAGGCGGAGCAGCGCGGCGAGGATTGGCTGACTCACTGCCCGTTCCCGTTCTGGGGCAAGCCTGGGACCACGAAGCCGTCGAAGGGAACACCGCTACTGCGAGGAACGGATCTCGCCGTCGCGGAGGAGGTCGGACGGACGCCCAAGTCGGTATTTCAGATCGGAGGACCCGGGGCGGTGGGTGTCGGCAGCTTGCGCGGGATGCCGATGCTGCGCGAGCTACGAGAGGCCGGGTTCTCCATCTGGCCGTTCGATCCGCCGCGGTTGCCCCTGGTGGTCGAAATCTGGCCGAGAGTTTTCATGGGCGGGGTGAAGAAGTCGCGCCGGGACGAGCGTACGAGGTTCTTGGATGAGTTTTGTCCTGGAGTGAAAGGGAGTCGGCGGTCTGCCGCCGAGGCGAGCGACGACGCCTTCGACGCGCTGGTCTCGGCGCTTGCGATGGACCGGCACCGCGAAGAGTTCGAGCAGTTGGTGCGGGCGAAGAACCCGATCACACGGCTGGAGGGCGAGATCTGGCGCCCGGGGCTGTAGTCAAGGGATTCCTCGGTGCTCTTGACGGACCTCGGGAATGACGCTCAGAATTGCTCTCCCGTGGGGGGTGTCCTCATCGGGGCGGGGAACAGAAAGCCAGGCTATGAGGCGGTGGGGAATCTCTCTGACATCAGGATGTCGCGAATCTGATCTTGGTGTCGGCGTTCGTGGCTGCCGACGAAGCTCAAGATGCCCGGCAGGTTGGTAAAACCGGTCAACGGATTGTAGTAGCGGAGCCGCTCCCAATCGACGTCGGGGTGGCCGGTGAAGAACTCGTCGAGGTAGTCGGCAAAGTCTCTGAGCTCGCGAAGCAGCTCGCCGGTTGAACGTCCCCTGGTCGGTTTGATCCGGCGCGGCGCCTTGGCCGGGACCGCGCGGTTACGAAACACCACTTCGCGGAATGGACGCGGAATGAACACGCCGGCCATTGCCGCGGGGACGTCGAACAGCGGCAGCAGAGCCTTGGGAACCATGGGCAGCGAGAAGCCGGCGTCGGAGAGCGAGCGAATTATGGTCACGGGGCCTCCGCCCTTCTTCTTCCACCGATTCAGCAGCTCCTCGAACTCCTCGCGAAAGACGCGGTCCACCTGGATCAAATGGTCGAGGACCTGCCCCGCGGACCAAGTGTCCTTGCCGGGCGAAAAGTCCATCTGTTCCTGGCTCAGATGCTCGACCAGGTCCAGGGTCCGGCTCCGGGTGTTGGCGAATCGAACAAAAGCTGGAGGAGTCCTGCTCATCGGAGTGCACGAGGGAGTCTTGATCGTTCATCGGGCACCGCGCTGCCCCAGTAGTTGAAGCTCGCGGGTCGCCATCCCGGAAGATACATCGTCTGCATCTCTTCGATGCGGAAGCCGCCTTGCTCGATGGTTTCAGGGATGATGCGGTTCAGATGGCAACCTCCAGCGAAGCGCTTCCAGACCGGGTTGATTCGATCCTGCCAGCGGCGCACCTTGGGATCGGGTGCAGCGCCGTGTTCGCAGAAGAGGAGTCGGCCGTTCGGCGTGAGGACGCGCCGCACCTCCGCCAGAGCGGCGACCGCGTCCGGAATCGTGCAAAGAGCATAGGTGATGACCACGGTGTCGATGCTCGCGTCTCCGAGAGGGACCTCCTCCCCGGGAAGGCCGATGAACTCGACCTCGAACTCCACCGTTCGAGCGCGCGCTCGGGCCATCCGGGTCATTTCCGCCGCGGGGTCGAGACCCCAGAGCTTGGTCACGCGAGCGGCGTCGTAGTAGGGAAGATTGTGCCCCGACCCGATTCCAACATCGAGAACGCGGCCCGTGGCGAGAGGCACGATCTTCTCGCGTTGGCGCATTGTCGACTTCTGACCGCAGGTCAGATCCACGATCTTCGGCAGGATATGTGTACCGTAGAAGCCCATCGTTGCGAACGGGAGGTAAGCCGCAGACACGTCGTGAGTCAGTCGCCGTCTTGTCCGGCCAGTAGGTCAGGAAAGAAGGCGCTCGAGCGGCTGGCTTTCTTGCGGCCGGATCCGCGGTACTCATAGTCGAGAGAGAGGCTAAACGGCCCCGTGAAGGTCTCAGCCTGCGAGCGCTTGGCGTTGAAGAAGAAGGCGAAGGCGTCGCGCTCTTCGAGGGCGGCCGCCTTCGGATCGTGCGCAAAGAAGAGGTTCACTTCCACCTTGGCACGGGCCGGAATCAGAACGGCGTCGGCGTCGACACCCTCGGGACAGTCGGAGCAGATCAGGGGTTTTCCGAGGCTGTCCGTAAGCCGGCTGCCGCCACTTTCACCCCACTCGAGAACCGAGGCCGTGTTGTTCTCGACCGCCAGCACCACCTGGACGCTCGACTCGAGAATTCGGAGCGCTTGCACGGAGATCGTTACCGGCTCGAGGATCGGGACCTGGGCCGGTGGCACTGCGGGAGGCATCGGTCCCTGAGCAGGCGAAGCCGGAGGTGGCGAGGCAGCAGCATCTGGGAGGGGCTGGCTTGACAGCTCATCCGGGGCTTCGGACTCCGCGACGACCGACGCGGGCGAGGACGATTCCGGCGCATCCAGTTTGTTCTGCGGACTCGTTGCTGAAACCGGAGCCGGTGGCGCGGGGGCCTGCTCGGCAGGGGCCGGACTGGAAGGGGTCGCCGCAGGTGCGTCGGTCCGGATCTCGGGCTCGGCGGAGGGCGAGGCAGGCTGCGGTAGCGGCGCTGCCGCCGCTGCCGCCGAGACTCCGGTGTCCGAGCCGGCTAGAAGCTCGTTGAGGAACTCATCGCGCTCGAGGTTCGCCGAGGCGGCGCCGAGGAGGCTAGCGGTCTCGGTGTCGAGCACTTTGACGGTCACTCTGACTCGGGTGCTCGAGGGGGTGAGACGACCCGTCACCAATGCCTCGACGCCGGCCAGGTCCCGGAGCTTCCTCGTCGTGTCTCGCCCGAAGACGCCCGCGCGGCTGAGCTCGCTCTCATCGAGAATCGTCTGCAGATGAATCCGGTCGACCACCTCGAATCCGGCGGTCGAGGACACGAGAGAGACCGAGAGCTCCTCCGCCAGGAAGCTGCCCAGCGGCTCGGGGTTTCCGTGGATGTCCGTGAAATCCACCACCGCCACGCGCACTTTGCCGCTGTCATTCAAAACCGTGTCAATCGAGCGGGCGATCTCTTCGAGCTGAAGCTCGAAGGCGGAGGCAGGCACAGTCAGGACGGTCAGCGCGAGCAGCAAGAGCCAGAGGCGGGATCGGCGAGGTGCCTGCGGGGGCTTGGTTACTTTGAGCATGGACTCCTGATTATAGGGCTGGGCGACACATCGCAGCCGATTCGGAAGCGAGTACGCTTGTCCTGTGCGAGATTCCGAATGCATCGCGTTTCTGCAGTGGGCGCTGCCCAAGCTGGGACTGCGCTGGGAGGGTTTTCGCAAGCCGCGGCGGCAGGTGTGCCGGCGAATCAAGAGACGGATCGAGGAGCTCGGACTCGAGAGTCTTGACGGCTACCGCCGCAGACTCGCGGCCGAAGAGACGCCCAGCCCTGAGTGGCTGCAGCTCGATTCGTTCTGCCGGGTCACCATCTCGCGTTTCTTTCGGGATCGGGCGATGTGGGAAGCGTTGGGGCGGGAGGTGTTACCGGTGCTCACTGGTGCCGCCCGTGACGAGAGCCGGACGGTGATCCGAGCCTGGAGCGCGGGCTGCGCTTCGGGTGAGGAGCCATATAGCCTTTGCCTGCTATGGAAGGTTGTGGGGGCGCCCTCGCGAGCCGATGCTGCTCTGGAAGTCGTGGCGACCGACTCCGACGAGCGCCTCCTGGTACGAGCGCGGAGGGCAGTCTACCCGTCCGGATGCCTGCGAGAGCTGCCTGAGCGGCGGAGAAGCGAGGCTTTCCGGGAGACCGCGGCCGGCGAGTACGAGCTGCGCGAGGAACTCCGTCGCGGCGTCACGTTTCGATGCGAGGACGTGCGGGAAGCGGCGCCACCGGGGCCGTTCGATCTCGTTTTGTGCCGTAACCTGGCCTGGACCTACTTTGACGCGAGCGTCCAGCGGAGAGTGTTAGAGCGGATCGTGTCGGTTCTGTGTCCCGGCGGTTTTCTCCTTATCGGCGGGCACGAGGTACTCCCCGAGGGTGGAAAGGGGCTCGAAAGGGTGGGGCGGTCGATCTTCCGGCGGGTGTGAGGGTGCCTACTATTCGCCGCTGTCCTGCAGAGCCGCGGCAGCGGGTCCCTGGTTTCCGTGGGTCGGTCTTTCGAGAGCCGAGCCTGGTAGGGCGGAGAAGGGGCGTTCCCTGCCGGCCTTTTTTCTTGCCGATTAGCCATCTCGACCGAACCCCCGCACCATTCGCGCAGAACCGGCGAACCGAGCTCGACGGCTGTATTGCCAACCCAGGCAGTGGGTTATTCTTGCACTGTGTGCCGACGGACGACAGTGGGACTTGTGTTGGTGGCTCTGGTGAACGGAGCCGCGTCTCACCGCGAGTCCGTGCCGGTTGAAGGACTCGAAGCCGTTAACGGGACCGAGCTGTGGGTCAAGCGCATGGGCTCGGGCGAGCCGATAGTGGTCGTCCATGGGGGGCCGGTTCTGGAACACGGCTATCTCTTGCCGCATCTGGCGCCGCTGGCTGAGCACTACGAGCTCGTCTTTTTCGATCAGCGCCTGTCGGGCCGATCGGCGCCCGAGGTCGAGGAGAGCAGCGTGCGGCTGGCCAACCTCGCCGAGGACATCGAGGCGCTACGGAAGGCCCTGGGGTTGAAGCGCATCCACCTCATGGGGCACTCCTGGGGTGGCCTGCTCGCGATGCACTACGCCGTGCGCTACGAGTCGAATCTCAGCTCCCTGGTCCTCCTGGACACCATGGCCGCGAGCGCGGCCCTCTGGCGCCAGGAACAAGGAATTCTGGGGGAGATGATGACCGACGAGCTCAGGGCCGAGCGCCAGGCGATTCTGGTGACCGAGGCGTTTGCCGAGCGGCGACCGGAGGCGATCGAGAAGCTGCTCAAGCTCTCGTTCAAGACCCAGTTCCACGATCCGGCGAAGCTCGCCAGGCTCGAGCTCTACGTGCCCGAGGACTACATGGCCCGCAGCCAGCTGTTCGACAAGCTCGGTGCGGACCTCGAAAGCTTCGATCTGCACGAGGAGCTGAAAAGCTTGATGGTCCCGGCGCTGGTTCTCTTCGGCGACGCCGAACCGGGTGCCGTCCTCGGCGGCGCCGCGATCCACAAGGCCCTGCCGGCCTCTGAGTTCGTGCTGATCGAGGATGCCGGCCACTTCCCGTTCATCGAGCAGCAGGAAGCTGTTCTTGGTGCGATCGTGGAGTTTTTGAGGGAGGTCGAAGCGGTGGCGACAGCCGAGTGACCGTTGGGCTTCACGTGCGGTTTTTTGCGAGAGAGTTGGTCGCAGCCGAGAGATCTCGTTCCGCTAGACTGCTCTGACGATGGAAACCCTGATTCTCACCCAGTCCGAGGTTCGATCGGTCTTGACCATGGAACGCGCGGTGTCGGCGGTCGAGGAGGCCTTTGTCGCCTTCGGTCGCGGGGAGACCCAGATGCCCGCGAAGGTGTATCTCGACCTTTCGAAGTACGACGGCGACTTCCGGGCCATGCCATCCTATGCGAGCGGCTCGGCGGGGGTGAAATGGGTGAACTCCCATCCCGAGAACCCGCATCGCTACGGTCTGCCGACGGTGCAGGGGATCTACATCCTGAGCGACCCGGCAACGGCGATACCGCTGGCGGTGATGGATGCCACCTACCTGACCGCGGCCCGAACGGGTGCCGCCGCCGGCGTGGCGTCGAGGTACCTGGCGCGGAATGACTCCAAGAGTGTTGGCTTCATTGGATGCGGGGTTCAGGCGCACACGGCACTCGCCGCATTGCGCGTGGCCCTTGGCGAGGATCTCGAGGTGGTTGCTCATGACCGCGAGAGCGATGTCGCGGAGGCGTTCGCCACGGAGGTCGGCGGGAGAGCTGCCAGCGCGCGGGAGGCCTCCGGCAGCGACGTCGTATGCACTTCGACGCCGTCGCGTAAGCCGGTCGTCGACCGAGCCTGGATCCTGCCTGGAACGCACATCAACGCTCTGGGAGCCGACGGGCCGGGCAAGCAGGAGTTGGATATCGCGATCCTCAAAGATGCCAAGGTAGTGATCGACGACCTTCACCAGGCGGAAGGCGGTGGCGAGATCAACGTGGCCCTGAGCCGCGGCGAGCTCGAGGTCGAAGATCTTTACGCCAGCCTCGGCGAGGTCGCGGCGGGGATGAAGCCGGGAAGGGAGGCGAGCGACGAACTCACGGTCTTCGATTCGACCGGTCTCGCGATTCAAGACGTCGCCGTGGCGCGAATCGTCTACGAGCAGGCGAAGGCGAAGGGACTGGGGGGGGGCGTGGATTTCCTCGGCTAGCGGTCGACCTTCGTGTCGACCGAACCTCCCTAGAACGCCGACCGACTCAGCTGCCGGAAGCGCGCAGCCAGCAGAACCCCCGCTACGGTCAGCCCACCGATGATGCCGATCCACAATCCTCGCGGACCGAGGTCGCGGTGAAAGCAGAGCCAATAGCCGAAGGGCAGTCCGATCAGCCAGTAGGCGACTACGGTAACGATCATTGGGCCGCGAGTGTCTTTGAGGCCGCGGAGGGCGCCCGCGGCGGAGACTTGCAGGCCATCCGAGAGCTGGAAGACCGCGGCCAGCACGAGAAGTTGAGCCGCGATTCCGATGACCCCCTCGTCTACGCTGTAGATCGTCGCGATCGCTCGCGGAAAGGTCACGAGCACGACGGCCGAGAGTACTTGGACAGCGAGAGCAACCTGGATTCCTAGCCACCCCGACCGGCGCGCGCCTTCGAGATCTCCTCGGCCTAGGGCGTTTCCGACCCTCACGGTTGTCGCCAGCGAGATGCCAAGTGCCACCATGAAGGTGGTCGACGCGACGTTGATGGCGATCTGGTGACCGGCGACGGCGACAGCGCTGATCGATCCCATGAGAAGCGCCACCCCCGCGAACATGCTGACTTCAACGAAGAAGCTGAAGCCGATCGGAGCGCCCAGACGGAGAAGCTCGCGGATCCAGTCGGCTCGCGGCCATTCGAAGTGGTCGAAGATGCCGAGAGAGCCGAGCTTGGGGTGCCGACGGATATAGACGACGAGCCCGATGAATTCGGTGCACCACACCGCGGAGGTTGCGTAGCCGCAGCCCACGGCACCGAGGGCGGGGAGTCCCCAGCGGCCGTAGATGAGGCCGTAGTTGGCGACCACGTTGACCCCGAGGCCAATGAAGCCGAAGTACATGACTGGGCGGCTGATCTCCATGCCCTCGCACAGGAATCTGAGCGCGAGGAAGGCGTACATGGCGGGTGCTCCCCAGAGGAGGGCCCGAAGATATCCGAGGATGGTGGGGTGCAACGACGGATCGACTTCGAGGACTCGAAGGAGTGGCCCGGCGCCGAGGCCGACGCCCACGGTAAGGACTGTGAGGCCGGCGGCGATCCAGAGCGCTTGGCGCACCAGCGGACCGATCTCTTGATGCTCGCCGGCGCCCTCCAGATGGGCGACGGAGGGTGAAACTGCCAGGAGGACCCCCATGCCGGCCAGCATGATCGTGTGCCAGACCGCGGCGCCGGCCGCAACCGAGGCCAACGCTTCGGCCGACAGCCGGCCCGCCATGACCGTGTCGACGAAAGTCATGAGCACCCCCGCGAGCTGCCCGACAATGAGCGGTCCGGCCAGGCGTAGTAGCCTGGTGGCCTCGGTGCGGCGCGGGTAGGTGGACTCGGCCGGCGAAATCACCGGCCGAGGTTACACGCCCTCGGCGCTGTCCGGGCTGCCGAGTGACGCCGCTAGTCCGTGTTCGAACGCACGGTCATCTGCCGTGTCAGCACCTGATGATTGCCCGGCACCCAGGTCTCGCCGCCGTCCCGGGTGATCTCCATCTTCGACTCGAAACGGTCGGGCTCGACGTTGTAGTGGGTGAAGCGAAGCTGGATCGTCGAGCCGTCGGGTCGTTGTGTGGGAGGCGACATGCGGATGTCGCCGTCGGCTCCGACCGAGACCTGCTCTATCGTGTCGGTGCTCTCTCGGTAGTAGTAGAGGATTCCGGAAGCCTGTCCAAGCTCGGGCGTTGCGTCATCGATGATCTCCTCTCGGCGGCTTGTACGTTGATTCGGCCGCGAGGATATCGATTCGTGTTAGCAGCCCTCCTTGGCTTTGCGGCTGCGCTGGGTCGGAATCGGTGGAGCGGCGGGCATGGCGACCTTCGGCATTTGGACAGGAACGAGGTCTGTTTCACTGCCCGTTGGAGCTTGCGGCGACCCGCCGAAGTAGGCACTGACAGCACTCGTGCGGCGGAACTCGGAGAGCTGGCCGGACGTTGCGTCTGCCGGAGCCACCGGAAAGAGGATGTCGTCTTTCCACGCGTTCAAGCCGCCGAGCAGGATGTAGGTACCGCGGAAGCCGTACGCACAATACGTAATGCACCCACTCTTCAGGTCAGCGAAGCGTCTGGGGTTACGAGCGAACTGCGTATTGTGTCCCCGTCTGTTTACGACGAGGACACCTTCCTCGGTGCGCGGCTGGCTCTGAACGACATTCAGGACACCTCGGTGCTTGTCGGTGCGTTGATCGATCACGACGATCGTTCGACGGCGATCTTCCTCGAGGCGGAGCGGCGGCTGACCGACCGCGTCAGCCTCGAGGTCGAGGGCCGGTTTTTCATTAGCGTCGATCCGTTGGGCGATCTTGCGGTGGTTGCGCAGGATGACGTTCTGACCGTGCGGGCGGCCTGGAATCTGTGATCCGGCCTTCGGAGTCAGGACTGGTCCGGGACGAGCTCCGTAAGTGCCTGCTCTTCGAATCGACGGTAGACCCGCGGTGCGAGCGCCGCCCATCGCAGGATGCTCTCTTCCTCTTGCGGCGCAGCGAGGATGTGGGCGAGCTCGGTGACATGTCCCTCGGTCGCTTCGCCCAAACCCAGAGAGAGGAACTCCCGTTCGCGACCGGCAACGCCGAAGCGGACCATGTCCTCCAACGCTTGCATCAGGAGCAACGTATAGGGGCCCTCCCACGACTCGAGGATGGCGGCGTCGCGCCACAGACGCGGTAGGGCGCAGAAGCGCTCTTCGATGCCGTTGCCGCCGAGAGTCATCATGGCTTCGTAGATGTATGCATTTGAGGTCCGTGTGCTGACGGACTTGGCCAGGCTTACCAGCACACGCGCGCGGAGCTTGAGATCCTTGTCCGCGTCCGGTGTCATCGCTTCGACCCAGGCGTCGACGGTGGCGAAGGCTCCGGCTGAGGAACGATCGGCAGCCTCGCGTAGGCGACGCAGGGCCGCGGCGAGGAGCGTGTGCTCCTCGAGCCGCTTGCCGAAGGCTCGCCGGAACGCGGCGTAGGCGTGGGCTTCGCGCTCGGCCCTGCGGACGGCCGCCGCGGCCGCGACCACGCAGTGGACACGGCTGGTAGTGAGAACGACTGCGACCATGTTCTTGAGACCCGCGTCGAGTGGCCCCACCGGCCAGCCCAGCGCGCCCTCGAAATCGATCTCGGCGGTGGGCAAGGCCCGCGTGCCGAGCTTGTCCTTTAGGCGCTGAAAAGTGAAGCCGTCGGGTGCGCCGTCGCGCTGGCGCGGAACGCAGAACAGACTCACGCCCCGATGATCCGCAGGCGACCCGTCGAGGCGCGCAGTGACCAGCCAGTAATCGGCGGTCGGGTTGGAGCAGAACCACTTGCGGCCATGGAGCGCGTAGAGCCCGTCATCCGCGGGGACCGCCCGAAGGGCATTGGTGGCGGCGTCGCTTCCGCCCTGGATCTCGGTTACGAACTGGGCGCCGTGGATCCAGTCCTTCGAGGTCGCGGTCTCGAGCTTCTCGACCACGGTGCGGCTGCGCGGGTCGTCCCCGAGCCTGCGCAGAATCCGCGCCATGCCGTCGGTGCAAGCGGTGCTACAGGTCACGCCGAACTCGCTGTTTTGATTCAGGAGATAGACGATCGCGTAGCGGATGCGCTCGTCGGTGGACTGCTTCCAGATGCCTGAGCCGTGGATCTCGGCGAGGGTCGCCCGGGTCTCGTGTGGGACCACGACCTCGGTCGCACGTCGGTTGTAAGCGTCCTGGGCTTCGAGATAGGGCAGGTTCTCGGTCTGCTCTACGAGATCGGCGACTTCGCGGTGGCGGGTAGCGGCCGCCTGGCCGAACTTGTGGACCAGCGCCAGCTCTTCGTCGGCCGGGCGCGAGCGCTCGAGCCAGCGCGGAAGGAGGGGATCCTCTTCGAGCCAGTTTCCACCCAGCGCTGCCAGATATTCGTCGAAACGGTAGGTCTCGGGGTTGGCGTGATCCATGGTCAGCTCCTTTGGGCCCTTGTTGGACGCTAGCACTCCCGGTTGCCGGCGAACACCACCTTGGCCGATTCCGGAAGCGCCTCCTCGTGGGTGGCACTCAGAGCCTGCCAGTTTCGGAGAACGGAGCTGGCGCGCCTTGCGGCCAAGCCTAGCGCGACTCTTGGCTGCGGTCTCCGCTTCGGTCTGGCTCGGGCCGTGCGTGGCTTCCGCTACACGGCCTTGGCCTTGAGCAGGATATCCACCCGTCGGTTGCGACGGCGCCCGGATTCGCTGGCGTTGGAGGCCACCGGATAGCCTTCGCCGTAGCCGAGCGCGGTCATCCTGCCTGCGGTGACGCCGCGGTCCGCCAGGTGGTTGCGCACGGCTTTGGCGCGTCGCTCGGACAGGTCAAAGTTGTGCTCTTCGCTGCCGGTCGAGTCGGTGTGGCCCTGGACGACGACCGCCGTCTTCTCGTAGTCGTTCAAAATCACGGCTACGTCCTCGAGGGTCGAGCGGCCGCCTGCGCCGATCGTCGCTGAATCGACCGCGAACAGCACGTTCGAGTCGAACCGGACCAGCAGAACGTCGCTGCTGACTCGCTCCAGCGTCGTCCCCGGGATGCGCGCGAATCGCTCTTCCTGTCGGTCCATGTAGTGCCCGACTCCCGCACCGACGGCAGCACCGACGGCGGCCCCGGCGAGGATCTCGTCGGCCTCGCGCTCACCCTTGAGGATGGCCGCGGCGGCACCCGCGGCGGCGCCATAGCCGGCCCCCTTCTTGGTCTTGTCTCGCTTGGTGGTCGTCGGTGCCGTCTGGTTACGGATCCAGGCGCACCCGGAAGTGGTCGCCAAGAGGGCCAGAATCGCCGTCATTGCGACCAGTCGGCCCGAGTTGCTCGATGGGCGTAGCTTGCGCATCAGTTCCCCTTTGGATAGGAAAAAAATTCCGAGAGACGAGCAGCGCGAGATTCCACACCATTCCGCGGCGGGCTTGGAGAGCCAGGCTACACCTGATCCGGAGCCACGAAGCCTCAGCGCTCGGCGTCGTCAGCTGCAAACAGCGTACCTGGGATCGGCTAGGATCGGCATCCAACCGCCAATCTTGTTTCGGGTCCGATCATTCGGGCCGGTCTTTAGAAGGAGAGAACATGCCCGGTTTGTCGCTCCCACGTCGTTTCCGCGATCTATTGTCATGCTTGATTCTTTGTGCTCTCGTGGGCGCCGCTTCGGTCGGCCACGCCGACGAGCCCGAGGACGAAGAACCGATGCCCGAGGACTACCTTGGCGTCGCCCAGATTCTCGAGATGGAGCGGGTCTCGAGCCCGCAGATCTCGCCGGACGGATCCCAGGTGATCTACGGCCGTCGGCACGTCGACGATCTCGCCGACCGGTGGGAATCGGAGCTGTGGATCGTCAACGCCGACGGCTCGAGACACCGATTCCTGACCCAGGGCTCGAATCCGCTGTGGTCCCCGGATGGAACGCGAATCGCCTACACGGCCGCCGACGAAGGGGGAGCGACCCAGATCTACGTGCGCTGGATGAGTGATGGGGCGACGTCGCAGGTGACGCGGGTTCACGAGACGCCCGGCAGCATGCGCTGGTCGCCGGACGGCGAGTCGATCGCGTTTCTCATGCTCGTGCCGGAGAAGGAGGAATGGAACATCGAGCTGCCCAAGTCGCCGGAAGGAGCGGAATGGACCAAGCCCCCGCGCTTGGTGACGAAAACCCACTACCGGCAGGACTATCGAGGCTTCTTGGAGGAGGGCTTTACCCACGTGTTCGTGGTTCCGGCCGACGGTGGCACGGCACGGCAGCTTACCGAGGGTTCTTGGAACGCCGGTGCGCGTTTCTCGGGGATGGAGTTTGGAGGCGGAATCTCATGGACGTCCGACGGCCGGGAGATCCTCTTCGACGGGCTGATGGACGAAAAGCCCGAGCTCGATGGCTACCGCCAGAACTACATCTATGCGGTGGATGTCGCCAGTGAAGAGGTCCGCCAAGTGGTCACTGAAAAGGGCGACTGGCAAGGACCGGTGGTCTCTCCAGACGGCCAGACGGTCGCTTTCGCGGGTTTCCCGTACACGCTGCAGAGCTACCAGGCATCGGATCTCTATATCGCACCCGTGGCCGGTGGCGACCCGCGCAAAACCTCGGGCGATCTGGATCGCGACGCCGAGCAGCTTTTCTGGAGTCCGGACAGCGGCGGTGTCTACTTTCAGGCCGGCGACCGCGGTACGCGCAACATCTACTTCGCGCCGCTGCGAGGGAAGTTGCGCCAGGTCACCGAGGGAGTGCATATGCTCTCCCTCGCCTCGTCGAGTCAGGGCGAGACCGCTGCGGCGACCCGGTCGTCCTACCAGGAGCCGGCCGACGTGGTCCTGCTGAACCTGGCCGGCGACGGCGGCGGCAAACAGCTGACTAGGGTCAACGAGGACAGCCTGACCGGCGAAAGGATGGGTGAGGTCGAGGAGATCTGGTACACCTCGACCGACGGCACCCAAGTGCAGGGGTGGATCGTCAAGCCCCCCGAGTTCGACGAGAACGAGGACTACCCGATGATTCTCCACGTCCATGGCGGTCCACACGCCATGTATAACGTTGGCTTCAGCCTCTTCTATCAGAACCTGGCGGCTCACGGGTACCTGGTGCTGTACACAAATCCGCGCGGCAGCACCGGCTACGGTACCGAGTTCGGCAACGCCATCGACAAGTCGTACCCGAGTGTCGATCACGACGATCTGATGGCGGGGGTCGACGCGGTGCTGGATAGGGGCTACGTGGACGAGGATCGGTTGTATGTGACCGGCTGCAGCGGTGGGGGGGTGCTGTCGAGCTGGGCGATCGGCCAGACCGATCGTTTCGCGGCCGCGGCGGTGCGATGTCCGGTGACCAACTGGATCAGCTTCGCCGGCACGGCCGATATCGTCCAGTGGGGCTACCATCGCTTCGACGGCTACTTCTGGGACAAACCCGACAAGTGGCTCGAGCATTCGCCGCTGATGCACGTCGGCAAGGTGACCACGCCAACCCTGCTGATGACCGGCGAGCTGGACCTGAGAACGCCGATGGCCCAGACCGAGGAGTACTACGCGGCGTTGAAGGTCCAGGGCGTCGAGACCGCGATGCTGCGATTCAACGACGAGTACCACGGCACGACCACCAAGCCATCGAATTTCATGCGCACGGTGCTCTATTTAGTCGACTGGTTCGGCAAGCATTCGAGGGCGGAAGAGGAAGCGGCGGAGTAGAGAGATCCCGGTGACTCGGAGTGACTCGGTCGAGACGGAGCTCCATTGCCACAACAAGCGAGCCTTTCCATTTACTGATGGCTCGCGCGGAGGCGGCACCCGCTGCCGACTTTCGGTAACGTAGGCCCAAGAATAGTCAGTGAGAGTAGCCCGCACGCGTGGAGCTCAGTCCCTGCGGTCTTCCATCGCTTCGACCTTCGGCGCCGACAGGTACTTGTCGAACCAGTCCAGCGTCCTGCCGATGAAGTCGAGACGGTGGGCGCGCTCGTCGAGCCCGTGAGGCTCGCGCGGATAAAACACCATCTGGGTCGGGACGTCCTTGATCCGGAGCCCGGTGTGCAGCTCCATGGCTTGCTCGGGGTGGACCCGCTCGTCCTCAGCCCCGGTCACGATCAGTGTGGGGGTGCGCGCCTTGTTGATGTGAGCCAGCGGCGAGCGCCGCCAGTGCAGCTCCGGCTCGTCGAACCACCATGAGTTCCAGTGCACGATGGACATCTCATAGGGGATGTCGGTGGAGCCGGCAAAGGCGATCCAGTTGGTTAGGCCGGCGGCGACTACCGAGGCTCGGAAGCGCTCGCTGTGCCGGGTCGCGGCCCAGGCCGACATGTAGCCGCCGTAGGACCAGCCGCCCGTACCGACACGGTCGGGATCGGCGAGGCCGCGCTCGACCAGGGCATCGACGCCGGCCAGGATGTCCTCGAACTCGGTGCCTCCGAGGTCGTCGTGGTCTGCTTTGCTGAACGCGACACCGCGGCCGGAGCTGCCGCGGTAGTTCGGTTGCAGTACGGCGTAGCCTCGAGCGGCCAGGAGCTGCACCGGGTATCCGGGCGTTGTTGTCCAGCCGTTGAGGCTGACGCCCTCCGGACCTCCGTGAACCTGCAGAACCAGCGGGTACCGTTGCCCCTTTTCGTAGTCGAGCGGATAGGTCAGAACGCCGTGAATGTCCCAGTCTTCGGCGCCCTTCCACTGGATGACTTCCTGACTTGCCAGACGGATGTCTTCCAGGATCCGGCTGTGCCGGCTGAGCCGCTGCAGGGAACCTTTGCCGGATTCTCGGAAGAAGAGCTCGGCGGGATGAGCCGGGGATTCGGCCGCGACCGCCAGAGCTCCGGTCGCCGTCGAGCAGTCGAACTGGCGAACGACCAGACCGTCGAGGTTTGCCGGCTCGCGCTTGCCGCTTCGGATGTTGACATCGAGCAGCGCGTGGCTTTCGCCCTCGGCCGAGAGCAGAGCGATCGTCTGGTTGTCCTTCCAGGCCAGATTGGCGGCGCTGCCCGCGTAGTTCTGGGTGAGGTTGCGAGCAAACCCGCCGTTCAGGGGAACGACGAACAGGCTCTGGGCAACCGGATCATTGAGGCTGGTAGCACCCAAATAGGCGAGGGTCTTGCCGTCGGGTGAGATCGCCATGTGACCGAGCTTGCCCTCGGTGGGAGTGACGACTTCTGGATCCTCGTCTCCAAGAGCCGGTGCCCGGTAGATCTGGGTGAACATGTACTCGTCGTCGATCAGGGCCGTGGTGGTGGCTTGGAACACGACGCTCTCGCCGTCGGGCGTCCAGTGGATCTCACGGGCATCGAGGTCGGCACTGAAAAGCCGCTGGCTTTCGCCGGTGTTGACGCTCAGCAGCCACAGGTGGCGATGCTTGGGTTCCTCGCCCCAGACCACCCAGTCCTGGCCACCCTCCTTCTCTTTCGTGCGCGCCTCGGTGTCGTGGTCCTTGGCGGCAAAGGCGATCCACTTGCCGTCCGGGGACCAGCGATAGCTCTGGACATCCGCGCTCTGACGGGTCAACAGGCGCGCTTCACCGCCGCGCGCAGGAATGGCATAGATCTGGACTTCTTTGTGGACCTTCTCTCGCTTGAGCCGGAAAGTGATCAATTCGCCGTCCGGTGACCAGGCGGGGGAGTTGATCTCCTCACTATGGCCGGCATAGTGACGGGTCTTGCCGTCCTCCAGGCTCGCGACCCAAAGCTCCGAGTACGAGTCGCCGGGCTCGTCATCCTCCTTGCGCGCGACCTCGACCGTGTAGGCCACGGCACGGCCGTCGGGCGAGATCGCGACCGCCGTGACGCGCTCGAGGTCGACGACCATTTCGGGTGTGAGCCGAGGCTGCGTTGCCGTCTCGGCAAGGGCCATCTGGGCGGGAATGGCCGCGAAAAGGAGCAGGAGGAGTCCACAGAGCTTCAATCGGGTCGCCATAGCGAGGGTTCCTTGTCTTGGGGAGGTGAAGAGGCCTGAAACAAAGATATCAGGAGAGCAAGACTTGGTTTCGCGATTGCGAAACTGGCGACTTGGGGGAGAAAGAATTATGATCATCAGAGTGTATTGAGATTCGAAGGAGATTGGGAAAGGGGAGGAGACGATGGGCGAGGCGAAACCGAGTTCGAAGTCGAGAACAGAGAAAACAGCGGCCCTGGCTTTGGCGCTTGTCCTTGCCGGCGCGGGTGGAGCGTCGGCCGAGCGGCTCAAGTTCCGCTCGATCGACGGTACCGGCAACAACAAGGACCACGCCGAGTGGGGCAGTACGGGAGTCGAGCTGCTTCGGCTGACGAGCCCCGCCTATGACAACGGCCGCTCGACGCCCGCCGGAGTCTCGAGACCCGGGGCGCGTGAGATCAGTAACGGTTGTGCCGCTCAGGAAGGCTCGCGGCGGAATCGCGCCGGGATGAGCCACTTCATCTGGGCTTGGGGGCAGTTTGTCGACCACGATATCTCGCTCACCGGTCCTGCCGATCCGCCCGAGCGGATGGACATTCCGGTTCCGATGGGCGATCCGTTTTTCGATCCGGCAGGAACCGGCGAGATGGTGATCCCCTTTCTGCGCTCCAACCATGGCAAGGGCCGGGTCCGACAGCAGGTCAACGAGATTACGGCCTGGATAGATGGCTCGTCGGTTTACGGCTCGGACAAGGAGCGTGCCAGGGCTTTGCGCCGAAGACGTGGCAAGGGTGATCGTTTGAAGACCGGAGGCGCGGGCCTGCTGCCCGGCAATACCCGCGGTCTGGCCAACGCGCCGACGGATCATGATCCGTCGCTTTTCCTGGCCGGGGACGTGCGCGCGAACGAGAATGTCGTGCTCACCTCCTTGCACGTGCTGTTCGTGCGCGAGCACAACCGCATAGCCCGCATGCTGCGCCGCCAGGGAGTCTCCAAGCACGAAGAGCGCTATCAGCTGGCCCGGGCCCTTGTCGGCGCCGAGCTCCAGGCGATTACCTACAACGAGTTCTTGCCGGCACTCCTGGGTGCGGGAGCCCTGGCTCCATACGAAGGCTACGATCCCAAGGTCCGTCCCGAGATCTCGAACCTGTTCTCTACCGCGTGTTTCCGTTTCGGTCACAGCTTGTTGCCAAGGAAGCTGCGGCGCGTGGCTCGCGACGGAAAACCGATTCCGGGGGGCCACCTCCGACTGCGAGATGCCTTCTTCGCGCCCCAGGAGCTGGTCGATACCGGTGTCGAGCCGTTTCTGCGCGGGCTCGCCTCGGCTTATTCGCAGGAGGTGGACGTCCAGGTCGTGGACGACGTGCGCAATTTTTTATTCGGCCGACCCGGTGAGGGCGGTTTCGATCTGCCCGCGCTCAATATCCAGCGGGGCCGCGACCACGGCCTGGCGAGCTACAACCAGACGCGCATCGATCTGGGGTTGCCACCGGCCCGGACCTTTGCCGACATTACCGGTGATCGCGAGGCCCGGCAGCGGCTTGCCGCAATCTACGCCTCGGTGGACGACATCGACGCCTGGGTGGGCGCGCTGGCCGAGGACCACGTGCCCGGCGCCATGGTGGGCGAGCTCATCTTTCACGTCGTGCGAGACCAGTTCGAACGGCTGAGAGACGGTGATCGGTTCTGGTACCAGAGCGCCTTGCCGCAGGATCTCGTGGACTGGGTCGAGGAGCACAATCTGGCGCGCATCATCCGGCTCAACACCAAGATCGGCAAAGAGCTGCGCGACGATCTTTTCCGAATGCCTTGACGGCTTCGCGCCGGACCTCCCGGCTACAATGCGCGGATGTCTTCGACCGTTCGGGAAAGCCAGGCGCAAGGTCTGTTTGCTCAACTGAGCGAGGATGTCGATTTTCTGGGCCGGGCCTTGGGCACGGTCCTGCGGCAGCTCGAGGGGGAAGGGTTCTATGAGCTCGTCGAGCGGGTTCGCGGTCTGACCAAAGGACTTCGAGAAGACCCGGGAAGGCAGGACCTCGAAGCCGAGCTCGGCGGGATCCTGGCCGGGCTCGAGCTCGGGCAGGCCGAGCGCCTGGTGAGGGCTTTCACGGTCTACTTCCAGCTCATCAACCTGGCCGAGGAGATCCATCGCATCCGGGTGAATCGGGTAAGAGAGCGCGAAGCGACGGAGGACGAACCCAAGCCCGAGTCCGTGGCGGCGGCGATCAAGCATCTCAAGGATCACGGCTGGCCCTATGAACGGGTGCGAGGATTCGTTGAAGATCTCGACATTCAGCTTACCCTCACCGCGCACCCCACCGAGGTCAAGCGCTACACGGTGCGTCTGAAGCTCGAGCGTATTGCGAGCGCGCTCAGGCATCTGCGCGAGTGGGATCTGGCGCCCCAGGACCGGCGGGCGCTTCGAGACGAGATCCACGCCGAGGTGGCGACGCTCTGGCGGACTCGCGAGTTGTTCACCCGCAAACCGACGGTCCTCGACGAGGTCAAGAACGCCCTCTATTACTACCGGCGTTCGCTTCTCGATGCAGTACCGAGGCTCCAGGGTGATTTCGCGCGCGCGCTCGCGGTCTACTACGGCGACTCGGGGTCCGGCGCCGATTCGCAAGAGCCGCTGTCTCCGATGGTGCGCTTTCGCTCGTGGATCGGAGGCGACCGAGACGGGAATCCGTTCGTGACCCCCGAGGTGACCGAAGAAACCTACCGTCTGCAGGGCGAGGTGGCGATCGAGCGCCATCTCGCCGACGTCGATCTGCTGGTGCAGCGACTCTCGCAGTGGGAGCGCCGGCTGCCCAAGGCAGCATCCCTGGACAGGCTCAGAGGCGAGCTGGAGAAACTGGCCGATCGCTTCGGACTCAGCCCTCGGTTTGCCGGCGAGCCCTATCGGAGGCGCTTGTTTTACGTTCATCGTGATCTCACCGAGGAGCTCGGCCGGTTGCGGTCGGCCGGGTCCCCCGCGAGCGATGAATCCGGTGATGTCGCGGGGCTCGGCGGTGCCGGTGGCGCCAAGTATCGGGCCGATCTGGCGAAGCTCGACCGAGCTCTCCGGGCAAGCGGCGACGCCCGCGCCGCGGACGCCTTCGTTCGTCCGGTGCAGCACCGGGCCGCGGCTTTCGGCACCTATCTCGCCGCCTTGGACCTGCGGGAGCACTCCCGGCACCACGAGGCGGCGCTCGACGATCTGCTGCGACAGAGTGGGACTACCCAGAGCTATCGAGAGCTGCCCGAGGCGGCGCGGATCGAAGTGCTCGCGCCTCGGCTCGAGGCCGAGGCTCCGGAAGTGCCCGGGGAGCTCGAGGCGACAACGGTCAAGGCTCTCGAGTTTCTGCGAGTCCTCGCCGGCGTCCAGCAGCGCCTCGGCGCGGAAGCAACCGGCGGCTACGTGATATCGATGACCGAAGGCGTTTCCGACATCCTCGAGGTTCTCGTGCTCTCCCGATTTGCTGGGGTCCGCGAGATCGATGCGGTGCCGCTGTTCGAGACCGTGGCCGACCTCGAGAACGCGCCCGACGTTCTGAGCGATCTGCTTGCGATCCCGGCGTACCTGGAGCATATCGAGCGGAGGGGGCTTCAGGAGATCATGATCGGGTACTCCGATTCGAACAAGGATGCCGGCTTTCTGGCGGCCAACTGGGCTCTCTACCAGGCCCAGGAGGGCGTCGCCGAGGTCTGCAGGGAAGCCGGGATCCCGCTGCGCATCTTTCATGGCCGCGGCACCTCGATCGGACGCGGCGGAGGTCCCGCGGGGCAAGCGATTCTGGCGCAACCGCCCGGGTCGCTCGGTGGCCGCATGCGCATGACCGAGCAGGGCGAGGCCCTCGACAACCGCTACTCGGACCCCGATCTCGCGCACCGGCATCTGGAGCAGGTCGCGCACGCCTTCCTGTTGAGCTCGGCGCGGGACGACGCCAAGGCTCGAGCGGATGTGCCCGGCGCGTACCGTGACGCGATCGCCCGGGCCGCGGCAGCGGCTAAAGCTCGTTACCGGGGACTGCTCGAGTCCGAGGGCTTCCTCGATTTCTATCACTCGGTGACGCCGATCGACGAGATCAGCCGGCTTGATATCGGCTCGCGGCCGGCCCGGCGCCAGGGAGAGCCGTCGCTGTCGAACCTGCGCGCGATTCCGTGGGTCTTCTCTTGGACACAGTGTCGGGCCAACCTCCCGGGCTGGTTCAGCCTGGGATCGGGGCTCGAAGTGGTCCCGGACACACTGCTCGCCGAGATGTACCGCGAGTGGCCGTTCTTTCGAACGCTGCTCGATTTTTCGCAGATGAGCCTCGCCAAGGCCGACTTCGGAATCTTCGACCGCTACCTTGCGCTGGTGGAGACTCGGGAGATCAGGCAGCGCTTCGGCACTCTGATTCACGAGGAGTTCGAGCGTACGGTCGCCGCCATCAGCCGGGCAACCGGTACCGGACTCCTCGATGGCGATCCGACGCTGGCGCGCTCGATCCGGCTGCGCGACCCGTATGTCGACCCGATCTCCCACTGCCAGGTCGAGCTTCTGAGACGGCTGCGGTCACTCCCCGAAGACGCAGTCGACCGCGAAGCGCTCGACTACGCGGTCAAAGTGAGTCTGGTCGGAGTCTCGGCAGGAATGCGCAATACCGGCTGACTGAACCTACCCAAAAAGGTGGTCCAATACGCAAAGGGGTGGGAGATATTGAGCGCAACATTTTCTAGCCGCCGGTTCACGAGGGGTCGAGGCCTGGGGTATCGAGCGCGTGAGCCACATGCAACGCCAGGGAAAAGGGGGCCCAATGGAAGAAACCACCGAAACCACCTCGCCACCGGCCGAGATCCCCTTGGGGCAGCGCCTGTTCGACCGGCCCTTCCTTCTGCTTCTGTTGGGTCTGCTGGTGATGTTCCTCTTCTACACCGGATGGGGCATGTACGAGGTCCTCACCCTTCCCGATGCGACGCTTCCATAGGCAAGGAGGACCCGGATGAGCCTACACACCGCAATCGTCCCACCCAAAGGGGTCTGGTGGAAGCCTGCGGGCAAGCAGGAAAAGGTCTGGATCATCATCGCGTTCATCTGGTGCATGGTGCTCTTCGCCATGATGCCGTTTTGGCATATCAAGGGTGGACAGAACCCTTCCGGGATTCGCTCCAAGGTCGAAGCCAAGGCTTTTGCGACCCGGGTCGAGCGCTTCATCGAAGACTACAAGGTCGGCGAGGAGAGCGGGATCCCGGTCGTCAAGCCGCCGCCGGGAAGCGACGTCTATCTCCAGGGCACGATGTGGGCTTGGAAGCCTGTGCTGGTTCTCAAAGAGGGGGTGGAGTACACGCTTCACATTTCCTCGCTCGACGTCAATCACGGTTTCAGCCTCTATCCGGCGAATGTCAACTTCCAGATCGTTCCTGGATATGACTACGGGCTCAAGATCACGCCCAACAACCCCGGTGACTACAAGGTGATCTGTAACGAGTTCTGCGGCATCAATCATCATCTGATGCTCGGCAAGATCGTGATCGAGCCCGCGGGCTCGGGTGCCGCAGCAGGCGCGGCCGCCGCGGCAGGAGGTGCCCTATGAGCTCGCCCAGCTTCTCCGATGTGGTGTTTCGCCGCTGTCCGGTCACCGGCCTGAACGTCAACCGCGATGCCGAGAACCTGCTCAAGATCAACGCGGTCGTGGCGATCGTCGCCCTCCTGATCGGCGCCGTGGCGGCGATTCTGCTCGCCCTGACCCGCTGGCAGACCGTGCATCTGCTGCCGGCCGACTGGTATTACCGGCTGCTGACCGCGCACGGGCTCAATATGTTGATCTTCTTCATCATCTTCTTCGAGATGGCGATTCTTTACTTCGCCGGCCCGATCGCCCTCAACTCGCGCCAGCCCGCCCCCAGGCTCGGCTGGACGGGGTTTGCCCTGATGCTCGTCGGCATGGTGATGGTCGACTGGATGGTGTTCGCCGGTAAGGCGGACGTACTGTTTACTTCCTACGTACCGCTCAGAGCCGACCCGCTCTACTACCTGGGGATCATCCTCTTCGCCGTCGGTGCTCTGATCGTCGTGGGTCTGTTCTTCGCGAGCCTGGTGGTCGCCAAGCGGGAGAAGACCTACGAGGGGTCGATGCCGCTCGTCGCCTTTGGCGGATTGACGGCGGCGATCATCGCCGTCATCACCCTCCTGCACGGCGCCATCGTCTATATCCCGACCTTCTTCTGGTCGCTCGGCATGATGGAGATGGACCCCCAGGTCTACCGGCTGATCTGGTGGGGCCTGGGACATTCGTCGCAGCAGATCAATGTCGCGGCCATGGTCGCGGTCTGGTATCTGCTCGGCGGGCTGACCGTGGGCGCCGTGGTGCTCAACGAGAAAGTCAGCCGGTGGGCGTTCGTGCTCTACGTCGGCTTCATCTCGATGGCGTCGGCCCACCACCTCCTGGTCGACCCGGGCATGGGACCGGGATGGAAGGTCTGGAACACGAGCTACGCGATGTATCTGGCGGTTCTGGCCAGCATGATCCACGGCTTCACCGTGCCGGCGGGCATCGAGCTCGGACAGCGCATGCGCGGCTTCGTCAAGGGCAGCTTCGAGTGGCTGAAGAAGGCGCCCTGGAGCGACCCGGGTTTCAGCGGGATGTTCATGTCGCTGCTGATCTTCGGCTTTCTCGGCGGCATCACGGGCGTGACGATCGGCACCGAGCAGATCAACATCATCGCCCACAACACGCTGCGGATTCCCGGTCACTTCCACACCACGGTGGTGGGCGGCACGGCCCTGGCGTTCATGGCGCTGACCTACTACGTGATACCGCTCATCTTCCGCAAGAAGGTGGCGCTGTGGAAGCTGGCCAAGATCCAGCCCTACTTGTTTGCGATCGGCATCACCGTGATGTCGATGAGCATGACGTTCGCCGGAATCTTCGGCGCTCCGCGGAGGCATTGGGACATTTCCTTCGCCAATGCACCGTTTCAGCACGAGTTCCCGCCCGCGGTCGACCTGCTACTGGCCGGCGTCGGTCTGGGCGGGGTGCTGGCGGCGATCGGCGCCCTGTCTTTCGTGATCATCGCGGTGCTCTCGGTGTTCTTCGGTAAGACGCTCGATTTCGAGGCACTCGAGCCCGGAATGGCCGGAGTCCCGCAGGGTGTCAGCAAGCTCCCGCCGCAGATCAACACGGGCGAAGAGGCCGAGCAAGTACACAAGAAAGGGACCCCGGGAACCGTGATTCTGGTCTTCGTCTTTCTGGCGGTTTTCATGCTCTACTACTTCACGAATTGGAAACTGCTCTCCCTCATCTGGAAAATCGGCTGACGCGACGGCCGCCTATGCCCGAATCTGCTTCGTTATGCTCCCATCGGCTGTCCTCGGCGTACTTCGAGTACGCCTGCGGCAGCCTCCGGTCGCAAGCCTCGCATCTTCGGGCATTTGCGGCGTCGCGTTTGTTTCGTGCCAAAGCCACATGAGGGCCTCGGCCTACTGCAAGCCTCTCCTTTGTTCTGGCCTGAGAAGCGTCTGGGCTAGGGGCGGAGGTGCGTAGGTGACACCGAAATTCGCCCTCGGAGCGTTTATCGCCTGGCTGGTGATTACAGTCATGTGGTGGGCGCTCGCGTTTGCGCCGCTACCGGTTCCGCCAGACTGGCTGGCGAGCGCACGAAGCGTGTGCTTCGGGACCCAGCCCAACGGCCTGCCCGAGCCCTGGGGCTGGGCGACCTTGATCGCCAGTCCACTGGCGATGCTTGGCTTCTTGCTCGGTGTCTGGGGCCGCGATCTGGGCCGAGCTCTCCGGCAGTTGGCGCTGGGCCGAATCGGGCGCGTGGTCCTGGTCGCCCTTTCGTTGGTGCCCTTGATCGGCGTGGCATTCGTGGGCGGACGAGTCGCTCAAGCACGTCGTCTGGATGCCATTACGCGGCTTTCGACGATTCCCGACGAGCTTCCCGAGAGCTATCCGCGGCAGGAGAGACCGGCGCCGGTTCTGGGCCTGGTCGATCAAAGTGGAGAGGTGCTGTCGATCGAGGATCTGGATGGACGACCTGCGCTACTGACATTCGCCTTCGCCCACTGCAAGACGATCTGCCCCGTCGTCGTCGAGACCGTCCGACGTGCCGCGACCGAGCTTGCGGAGGTCGAGCCGAAAGTCCCGTCAGCCGTGGTGGTGGTGACGCTGGATCCCTGGCGCGACACACCGAGCGCCCTACCCTCGCTGGTCGAGTCTTGGCGCCTGAGCGAGCTGCCGGCCACGCACGTGCTTTCGGGCGAGGTGGCGGAGGTCCTCGGCGTGCTGGAGGCCTGGGACATGCCCATCGATCGCGATCCGCAGACGGGTGATGTCACACACCCGGCGCTGGTCTACGTGCTGGCGCCCGACGGCACCATCGCCTATGCGTTCAACGGTCCGACCGTCGGGTGGGTCGTCGAAGCGGTCCGGCGCGTCATGGCGTAGGGGCTCGAAAGTGGCCTCCCTGGTCGCGGCGAACAGCGCCGGATCGCCGCCATTGGACGGATCAGGGCACGCCGTAGATCTCGAGCGCGCCGGTGGCGTCGTTGAGCGTTACCAGCAGGATGCGGTCGGCGACCAGCTCGACGTTCTGCTCGAGCACATAGCTCGGGAGGGTGACCGACGCCCGGGTCAGGGATTCCTCCAGAAGCACATCAACGACCGGGCTGAAGCGCACGACCATGTCCTCCGGACCAGGCGGCAGCTCGATCTGGCGATCCACGATCAAGGGCCGGTCCCCGCGCAGGCCGCCCGGCTCGACGCGCTCGTCGACGACTTCAACGCCGTCGATCTCGACCTGCAGCCGATAGGGGGGAGCCACCTCCTCGCAAACCCGCGCTTGGCGCATGTGCTGCGGCAGGGCCTCGAGCTCCGCGGAGGTTCGGTCGGTACAGATCTCGGCATTGCTCAGTACCGTTCGAAGGGCCAGCCGGAGCCTGGCCTGGCCGCTGCCGCGGCCGAGCGGCACTTGTCCGAGCACCACGACGGCGGCGAGGATGACTCCGGTGAACGCCACGATGATCAAGTGACGAAGCCAAGAGGCGGTGCTGCCACCGGGACTACGCATAATCGGCATAGGCGTCCGTGGTCTTGCATTCCGCTTCGACGGCGGCGTCGCGCTCGGGCACGACGGGAGAGAGACCGGCGAGCTCGGCTCGGAATTCGGCGATCGAGCGCCAGGCTAACGCGGTCTCGCTGGTGGCGAAGCTGCCGATTCTCACGCGGCGCTTGTCGATCCGGTTTTTGAGCTCGGCCTCGCGGTCGTTGTAGACGCGCTCCTCGAGCCACTTGGGGCCCTCGCGAAAGAAACAGTCTCGATCCGGGCAGGTAAGGAGATAGACGCCGGCGACGCCCCAACGCAGAATCGACTCGATGACCGAGGTGTGGACCGAGCCGGTGCAGCCGCTCGGGTAGGCGATGAGCCCATCCTCCGAAGCCAGGGTCATATCGGATCCGGGCCCGTAGCCGCAGCCGATGAGCACCAGATCGTCCACTCCCGGTTGTGTGGCGTGCAGGAAGGCCTCGGCCGCTCGCAGCTGGTCGCGGCCGGAGCGGCCTACCGGGCCGACTCCCATCGGCGCACACGAGCCCGAGCAGATGCCGCAGCCCACGCACAGCGCCGGGTCCACTCTGGCGACATACACCGACAGGTCCGAGGGCTCTGAGCGCGTGACCATGTTGATCGCCTCGTACGGACAATCGAGGTAGCACTGGGTGCATCCGGCGCAGTGATGCTCGTCGACGATGGATTTTGCGACCATGCGTTTCTCGGGGCGCCACCACCAAGGAACGGAAACCGTGACCGCGGCCAACGCGGCCCAGAAGAGCAGGTGTGCGGGGGCCGAGACACCGCGCGCGACCGGAAGCCAGAATGCGTAGAAGACGTCGAGTGGCACGTCGATCGGTACGGCCAGAAGGTCCGACTTCGGCGGCAGGGGAACAGGTACTAGAACCGACAGGACGATCACCGCGCCGATCGAGTACCGATGGATCGCCTTCGGCGGGAAGATCGGCGCCCTGGCCACTCGAGAGGAATGCAGCCAATAGAGGCCGGCGAGTCCGAGCGGCAGCGCGACATGGAGAAACAGATTCATGAAGAAGAATGATCGCCCGACGGAATCCGGGTGCGTGAACGACCGGCTGATCGGCTCCGAGAAAATGGGCAGCAGATCCAGAAGCCGAGCTCCTTCGATGGCCACCAGCTGTCCCTGGACGTCCCAGGCCATCACCAATCCGGTCCAGCCGCAGAGCAACAGGACGCCGAGCAGGAAGACGCCCGTGACCCAGGCGAGTGCGCGCGGGCCCCAGGTGCGTCCCGTCATCAGCATCTTCAAGGCGTGCAACGCCACCGCCACGATGGCGAGGTCGGCGCTGTAACGATGCACCGAGCGCATGACCGAGCCCAGCCAGGTGGAGTCTAGGCGGGCGACCGATCCGTAAGGATCGGCCACTTGATAGAGGATAAAAAGATAGACCCCGGTGACGAGTGTCATCAGGAGAAAAGTGACGGCCAGGGCGCCGCTCTTGTAGAGCGGGTTCCAATCCGAGGTGTAGACGCGGTTGAAGAGGCCGTCGAGCGGTCGTAGTGCCCGTTCGAGCCATCTTGAGGCTCGGGGTCGGGGCTCGGGGAAGACGAGCTCGGTGTTCGGGGGCGTCGCGTTCTCGCCGCGAAGGTCGCGGTCTTCGTCTCCATGTTCCGACGCGGGCACGGACGGGATTGTAACGGGATTCGACAGCGCCTAGGCCCCTTCCCGTCAAAGCAGACGGCGGCCGAGATCGCCCTGGGGCGAAGGGCGTCGTGCTGGACAAGGACGCTACCCCTGCGGAGCCGGCTGAGGTGGACGAAACGGACCGAGCGTGGTCAACTTTCGGAGGGGTTCTCCATTCGGGAAGGGCGGCTTGAAAGCCGTTGGCGGATCTCGTGGAGTTGACGGCCCCACCTCATGATTCCCATGATCCGTATTGGCCAGAGTTACCGTAAGCACCCTCCCGAGGGGCGATTCGATGTCGTCGTCGTCGGCTCCGGTGTCGGCGGGCTGACGACCGCGGCGCTTCTGGCCAAACATGCCGGCAAGCGAGTGCTGGTTCTGGAGCGTCACTACATGCCGGGCGGTTTCACTCACGTCTTCAGGCGGCGCGGTTACGAGTGGGACGTGGGCGTGCACTACATCGGCGGCATGGGAAGCCGCAAGTCGGGCTCGCTCCGGCTCTTCGAATATGTTACCGATGGCTCGGTCGAGTGGGCGTCGATGGGTGAGGTCTACGACCGGATCGCGATCGGTGACAACATCTACGACTTTGTGGTGGGTCCCGAGCGCTTCCGAGCGCGCATGGCCGAGTACTTTCCAAAAGAGACAACGGCGATCGATCGCTACCTCGAGCTCCTGAAGAGAACCGAAAGGTGGAGTGGGCTCTACTTCGCCGAGAAGGCGGTGCCGAGAGCGGTAGCGGCGGTTGGCGGTGCTCTGATGAGGGCACCATTCCTCCGCTACGCTCGGCAGACCACCGGCGAAGTACTCGACGTGATCACCGGCGACTCCGAGCTCAAGGCGGTCCTGACCGGGCAATTCGGCGATTACGGCCTGCCGCCCGGTCGGAGCAGCTTCGCCATGCACGCCCTCCTCGCCAGGCACTATCTCTGGGGCGGTTTCTATCCGGTAGGTGGCTCGTCGGTGATCGCGGCCGCGATCGCTCCGGTAATCGAGGCGGCTGGTGGCAAAGTCCTCTTCCAGGCTGATGTCGAGGAGATTCTGGTCCGCAACGGCCGAGCCAGAGGGGTGAAGATGGCCGATGGCGTCGAGATCGAAGCGGATACCGTGGTCAGCGACGCAGGAGTCCGCAACACCTACGCAAGGCTATTGGCCGCGGTCGTAGCACGGGCACACGGCCTCGAGAGCCGGGCACGAGGCCATCCGGCGTCGGTCTCGCACCTGTGCCTCTACGTGGGTTTCAAGCGGACCGCGGCCGAGCTCGGGCTGCCCAAGAGCAATCTGTGGCTCTATCCGGGCCCCGATCACGACGCGAGCTTCGCCAACTACCTCGCGGATCCGGAGGCGCCTCTGCCGGTGGTCTACGTCTCTTTCCCCTCGGCCAAGGATCCGAGCTTCGAGGCGCGCTACCCCGGTCGGGCAACGGTGGAGCTGATCACTCTGGCTCCGTTCGAGCGCTTCGAGACCTGGGCGGGGACCGAGTGGCGCAAGCGAGGCGACGAGTACGAGGCCTTGAAGGCAAGCCTGGCGGAGCGGATGCTCGATCAGTTCGGCCGCTTTCTTCCTGGCGTTCGCGAGCAGATCGACTACCTCGAGATCTCGACGCCTCTTTCGACCCGGCACTTCGCCGGCTACGAGCGCGGAGAGATCTACGGCCTCGACCATTCACCCGCGCGTTTCCTGGATCGCTCACTGCGGCCGCGAACCGCCGTCCCCGGTCTCTACTTGACCGGGCAGGACGTGGCTTCTTGCGGGGTCGTCGGCGCCATGGCCGGCGGCTATCTTGCCGGCTCCGCGATGCTGCGCCGAAATCTGCTCGCCGCCGCGATGAAGAGCTGAAGCGCGGCGATCCGGCGGCGGCTTGGCCGACCGGGCGGAGTGACCCTCGAAACAAGAAGAACGTCGAAAACGTAAAATAACAGGGGGAGAATGCAACATGGATAAGCAGTGGATCCCGACCCTGGCCGGTGTCCTGGAGATCGTGGCCTCGGTCTGCGCCCTGATCGGCGGCCTGGTTCTGGCCTTCATCTGCGCCGTGATCAACACGGTGCCCGACATTCAGGACGATCCGGAGGTCCCGCTCGAGCTGCTCACGGCGATGTTCGGAACCCTTTCGGGCCTGGTTCTGCTCGGCGGGCTGGTCTGCCTGGTCGGCGGTATCGCGGCCATCCGCCGGCGCGGCTGGGCATGGGCGGTTGCCGGAGCGATCGCCGCCTTGTTCCTGGCGACTCCGGCGGGCGTCTTCGCCCTGATCCTGGTCA
>JAAENP010000318.1 GCA_024224155.1 bacterium | reverse complement strand
CGCCATAGGGGACCAGGGCGCCGGACTCACCCACCAGGTCGGGAAGTGCAGCGACGTCGGAGGCTACCGGCCGACAGCTGCTGGCCATCGCTTCGCCCAACGCGACGCCCAGACTCTCTCTCGCGGAGAGCTGTGCATAGACCGTGGCGCGCTGATACCACCGCAAGAGCTGCTCGGGCAAGAGGTTCTCCCCCGGGATCAGGAGGTTGGGCCCTCCAAGGTTGCGAAGCCTCTCCGAGAGGGCGGAGCTTTCGCAAGGACCGAGAATGGCGAAGGAGATGTCCGGCAGCAGTGCCGAAACAGAAGCAAAGACATCGAGTCCCTTGACCTGCCACTGTGCTTCGGTAACGCGCGCCACCGTTACGACAAGGCGCTCCCGCTCTCCAGCGGAGGGCCGGAAGTAGCTGCAATCGATATCGGGCGGCATCACTTGAATCCGCCGGTAGTGTCCCAATCGGCGCAGCTCACGTGCCAGAAACTCCGAGGTTGGTAGCAGCGTGTGAGCTAAACGAAGAGCGCAGGCCAGCTGCATTCGATCGCGCCGACGGGTGATCGCGCCGTAGCCGACCTCGGGCATCGAGACGAGCTCGTAGCCGCCTATGGCGATGACCGAAGGTACCCGGAAAAGCCTAGCCAATAGAACGATAAAGGGCGTGTCGTAGGGCTCGGCGAACCAAATGTAGACGAGCGAGTTCCGGGCGGACAGGAGTTGACGTGACACCGCGAGCAGGAGTTGCCGTCTTGAAGCGAAATCCGGGCGATAGAGAACCTCTAGGGAGTATTCCTTACTCAGGGTCTCGATATCCTGATCGATGAAAGGGACCCATCGACCTGGCGAGACAAAAAGGGCCTTCAGCTTTGGAGCGCTCTCGGATCGTAAATTGTCCGGAGAATCCATGTGCAGAGCGCTCATCGACCCAACGACGAGCTCTGCCTGCCGAAGAACCTACGCAACCCGCGGGGAAGCCAATCGATGCTCCCAGTTATTACCAACCCGAGCAGCTCGCAGCCAGCCGTGCGGGCCTGTGCGACCGCTTCCCGAAGGTCCTGCCGGGTCGTCGCCATCGGTTGCACGACAATCAGCAAGCCATCGCAGCTCCTCGCGATCAGCGCCCCTTCGGCGGAGCTCAGGAGCGGTGGTGCCTGGAGGAGGACGAGGTCGTTGCCGGAAGCGGCACGCTCGACCCATTCCTTGATGCCGCTCTGCGTCAACGCAGCGCCCGGGCTCGTGTCGAGGTTTCCGGCGAGGCCCATCGGTCCCGGCCGCTCGTCGGCCGGCCGTACCCCGGGATGATCGGTGGCGCCCGCCCCATGCGGTCGAAGCACCCTCTGTCGATTGGCCGTCTCAAGCTTGGCGCACGCCAGTCGGAGACCCCTCTGCTCTACCTGTTGTGCCAGCCCCGCGACTAACAGATCAACCGGCTCGAGGTGGGAGACACTGGCGATCACGATCCGTGGAACCGGCACGTCCGTAAGCCGGGCTCGAAGACGCTCGAGTAGTGCTGAATAAGCCGCGGCCTGCTTTGCGAGGATCAGCTCGGGGAATGCCGGGCCGTCTGGCGCGGTGTCGGGGATGGCCGGGAAGCCGCGATCGGAGCTGGGTTCGTCCGAGCGTGCGGTGGGTGCCGCGGACTCCAATGCCTGCGCCTGCTTCAGACGGCTCAAGGTTCGGAAATACCTACTCAATGTTGCCCTCGCTTCTCGCCACGTTCTCATCATCAGACACTTCGGGGAAACGAACCGTCTCGCCCGGTAGGATCAATCCAGGATGCTGGCCCTTCCGGCCAGGCTGGTTCAGGGCTCCCTCACTGAGCGGCTCGTGGGCCGGTGGGTCTCGGTCATCGATCAGGCTCACGAAGTCAGCATGGACCCATCCGGTCTGTCCCGAAGCAGCCACCTGGAGCCAGGCCTCTTCCTGCCCGTCGGGTCCGGGCCGGTCGACCGCGTCGCCGATCGGGACGTCGGCGCCCGATTGCAGGATGCGGAGGACGGGAAACGAGCGGCTCGGGCCAGTCCGCAGATTGACATTCGCTGTCGTCCACCCGACAGGTAGTGCGTCGTCGGCATCGGATCCAGCAACCTTGGAGACAGGGAATTCTTCAAGCGCCGTCGCTTTCGCGGCATCTACGGGCGCCAGGCGCGGGCTCTCGGACCCGAGGATCACTGGATGAGAGGTTGTATCGCCTTTTTGACCGGCCGGAACCAGAAGGCCGCCCAGCCCAAGAGTGGAGACCACAAGGACAGCTACGGCCAGACTCAGCCTGGATCGAAAGGGAAGTCTGAGGTGTGCCAACTTCGCAATCAATCTGTCCGAGGAGGGGCGCACCACGCTGGGGCGTGTGAGGAGATGCTCGCCCCTCATCTCTCGCGCGACCTGCGCAACCATAGCGCGACCGACTCTGCGCTCGTTGTGGCCGTAGGCGAACAGCATCGCGTTGTGGCAGAGTATGTTGATGCGACGCGGAATACCCGAAGATTTCTTCGCTACATGCTTAAGAGCACGCCGAGTGAAGATATTTGTGGAGCCCGCCATCGCTTCGACTCGGTTCTCGATGTAGTTCAGGACTTCCTTGTAACTCAGTGGATTGAGATGGCAGCGGACCGCGATCCGATCGGCGATTTGCCGCATTTGCGGGCTGCTGAGTCGTTCGGCTAGCTCTGGCTGGCCGACGAGGATGATCTGTAGGAGTTTCTTCTGGTAGCTCTCGAAGTTGAGGAGGAGACGGAGCTGTTCGACACTCTCGGCGGACAGTGTCTGTGCCTCGTCGATGACCATAACTACGGTCTTGTCTTGTTGGGCGGCTGCCTCTAAGAATTCGTTCAGCGATTCGAGGAGGTCTAACCTCCGCCGCCCGCGAAGGGATATACCGAAGTCTTTGAGAACCGCTTCCATCATCTCATCGAAATCGAGCGAGGTATTGGAAACATAGGCGGATTCGACGCGCGAGTCGAGACCACTCAACAAAGCGTAGTTGAGAGTCGTTTTGCCCGTCCCAACCTCTCCAACCATCACGATCAGGCCACGTCTCTCGATCAGTCCGAGCTGAAGGGCCGCGAGAGCCTCTTTGTGGTCGGGGCTGAGATAGAGAAGAGAAGGATCTGGAGTCAGCGAGAAAGGATCGCCGTTCAGGCCGAAGTAACGCCAGATTTCAGCTGTTTCCGCGCTTGCCGGTTCTGAAGGGACAGGTGGGTGAGAAACCGAGGTCCCCGGCAGTGGGAGTGGTTCCTCGGACATCGTCGGTTGGGTGTCTTGGGTTCCGGCGTTAACGGTAGAGGGGCCTAACGAAGGTCCGCCGTCTTCAAATCCGTGGTTCTCGAGGAGCAGCGAGGTGGGCACCGGGCCGACCAAGCCACTCTGCAGTCCGTTGCTCCCTTCGATGAAGCGAAGAGAGTCCGGCTCCCAGTCGGAGATGTGCTCGGCGATTCGCTTGAGGAGCCGTCTGAGCTCTTGCGGAGCCTGGCCGTGCTGTCCT
>JAAENP010000317.1 GCA_024224155.1 bacterium | reverse complement strand
GGCTGGTCGTGACCTCGGGTTTCACCACCTCGACGGCCATGGAGATCGGCAAGTACACCCGCGACCTCTACGCCACGCTCGAGCAGGAGACCGGCTTCGCCACCGGATTCAACCCGGTGGGATTGCTGCAAGTGGCGACGGATCAGGAGATCCTGGAGGACCTGCGGCGCAAGATGACCTTCGGCCGCAGCATGGGACTGGATACCCGGGAGCTGTCTCCCGGCGAAGTCGGCGAGCTCTGGCCGCTGGCCCGCACGGACGACGTGCTGGCCGGCTTCCTGACCGCCGAGGACGGTCGGGCCAATCCGGTCGACGTGACCATATCCCTCTCCAAGGGAGCCCAGGCCGGGGGCGTCCGCATCTTCGAGGGCGTCGAAGTCACGGGGATCACCCAGGCTCGCGGCAGCGTGACCGGCGTCGTGACCGATCAGGGGCCCATCGCCGCCGAGGTCGTCGTCAACTGCGCCGGCATGTGGGGACGCCAGGTCGGCGAGATGGCCGGCGTCAGTTGCCCTCTGCAGGCCGCCGAGCACTACTACATCATCCTCGACGGAATCGAGGGGGTGAGCCGGGACCTGCCGGTGCTCGAGGACCCCTCGGTCTACGGCTACTTCCGCGAAGAGGGCGAGGGTCTGTTGGTCGGGCTGTTCGAAACGGACGCGGTGCCATGGTCGCTCGACGGCGTACCCAAGGACTTCGCCTTTTCTGAGCTCAACCCCGACATCTATCGGCTGATGCCCTTTCTGCAGGACGCGCTAGAGCGAATCCCATCGGCCGAAGACGCGACGGTGCGCCAGTTCTTCTGCGGGCCGGAGAGCTTCACCCCGGACCTGTCTCCGCTGATCGGGGAGGCGCCGGAGTTGCGCAATTTCTTCGTCGCGGCCGGCCTCAACTCGCTGGGCATCCTCCAGGGTGGCGG
>JAAENP010000316.1 GCA_024224155.1 bacterium | reverse complement strand
GGTGCCAGTTGGCCGAGTCGACGGTGGCCAAGTACATGCCCCGGCAGCGCAAGCCACCCTCTCAGACTTGGCGAACATTTCTGGAGAACCACGTCTCCGACATCGCCGCGATCGACTTCTTCGTGGTCGCCACAGCGAGCTTCCGATTGCTCTACTGCTTCATCGTCCTTCGCCATGACCGACGGCGGGTTATCCAATTCAACGCCACGGCCCACCCGACCGCGCGATGGACCGCTCAGCAAGTCATCGAGGCCTTCCCGTACGATGAGGCGCCCCGCTTCCTGATCCGAGACCGAGACGCGATTTATGGCCATGACTTCCGAGAACGCGTGAAGCACATGGGCATCGAGGAAGTCGTCATCTCGTATCGCTCGCCCTGGCAGAATCCGTACTGCGAGCGCGTGATTGGTTCCATACGCCGGGAGTGCCTGGATCATCTGATCGTGCTCAACGAAGCTCACCTCCTGCGGATTCTGGCGAGCTACTTCGAGTACTATCACCGATCGCGCCCGCATCTTTCGCTCAAACGCAACGCGCCAGTGCCACGTCGAGTCGAGCATCCCTCCGAAGGAAAGGTGATCGCGATTCCTCAGGTTGGTGGGCTGCATCACCGATACACGCGGGCCGCCTGAGACACGCGG